>NZ_FOZK01000001.1:1459853-1619644 GCF_900114435.1 Halomicrobium zhouii
TCTTGCTCGTTTTCCTGCTCACCGTCCTGTTCGGCGTCCTGGTCGTTCGCGATGCCGTCCGTGTCCTGGTTCGCGTCCTGGTCGCCGTCTTGTTCGCTGTCGGACTCCTGCTCGTTGTCGTCACCGTCGTCGACCGACGCTTCCTGGTCGCTCTCCTGGTCGCTCTCCAGGTCTGCGTCCTGTTCGCTGAAGTCGCCGTCGGCCTGCTGATTCGTGTCCTGGTCGGCGTCCTGTTCGTTCTCGGCGTCCTGTTCGTTGTCGTCACCGTCGTCGATCTCGAGGTCCTGGCTCGAGGACTGCTCGGCGTCGGTGTCCGAGTCCTGCTCGACGTTGTCGCCGCCGATGATGAGCTGGACCTGCCGCTGGTCGACGTCGTTGTCGTTCTGCTCGGCGTTCTGCTCGTTGTTGTCGCCGTCGTCGACGGACTGCTCTTGGTCGAAGTCCTGTTCGGCGTTCTGATCGGCGATCTGTTCGTTGTCGTCGCCGAAAATCGTCAGCTGGACCTGCTGCTGGCCGATGTCGTTGTCGTTCTGCTCGGCGTTCTGGTCGTTGTCGTCACCGTCGTCGACGGACTGCTCCTGGGTGAACACCTGCACCGCGCCCTGGCCACCCGATTGCTCGTTGTCGTCACCGGCGATCGACAGCTGGACCTGGAACTGACTGACGTCGTTGTCGTCCTGTTCGGCGTTCTGGACGTTATCGCTCCCGGTTCCGGAGCCGATGGACTGGGACTGTTCGAGCATCTGGGCGGCGGCCTGTGCGTTCACCTGCTCGTTATCGTCTCCGAGGATGACGTACTGGATCTCCTCCTGTCCGACGGTGCCGCTCTGGGAACTGTCCTGGTCGTTGTCGTCACCAGTCGTCGTCTGGTTCTGGGTGTAGAAGACGACGATACCCTGCCCGGAGGCCTGTTCGTTGTCCTCACCGGCGATGACCCACTGCTCCTGGTTCTGCTGGTAGTAGAGGGTCTGGGCCTGCGCCTGACAGCTTCCATCGCCGTCAGAATCCTGGTTTTGTAGCAGGTCCCCGTCTACCGTCGCCGTCCCCTGCTGGTCGTTCGTGTCTCCCGAGGCGTTCTGGACGGAGTCCTGGCTCCCCGAGACGACGTTTATCTGTTCCTGGCACGATCCACTCTGTGCGTACACGGTTCCGACGCCCGATAACAGCATCCCGAAGCCCAGAACGAGGACGAGGGCTGCTGTGAGGAGGCGCCTGGCGTTTGTGGTTCTTGATGTCATCGTATTCTCAGTAGGAAACCCTACCGGGAGTGTGCTTGCTCCGTCACCTGTTTTGTTATAATCAGTAATTCGATCTGTAACGACCGTTACCGCCAGCAGTAACGGCCGTTACGGGAAAACATGAAACCTTACTAACTTTTTCTGGCGCGCTTCGCCTGGATATCCCTCTGCTAACGCTCGCTGACGAACCAATTCAGAGCAACATCGCAGTTCCGCGTTCAGGCCGTCCCACCAGTCCCAGTCGTCTCCGTACCCGGTGCGGTCGATGCTGCCGTCGACGTCTCGGCCGGTCTGACGGACGTCGGTGGCGTCGTCACCGGATATGCAGTTCCGTCTGGCGCGTCGGTCCGCGTGAGTGAGGGCGTCGAGAGCGCCGAGCCGACGGGCGTGGCCGGCGGCGTGACTGTCGCGGACGGCGTGTCTGTAGCCGGGACCGTTCCCGCAGGTGTCGACGTGTTCCACGGAGTCAGCGTCTCCGTGGGGGTCACGACTGCCGTCGGTGTCTCTGGGGGAGACGGTAACGGCGTCTGCGTCGTCGTCGACGTCTCTGCCGCCGTCGGCGTGTCGGTCGCAGTCGATGTCTCTGCCGCCGTCGGCGTGTCGGTCGCAGTCGACGTCTCTGCCGCCGTCGGCGTGTCGGTCGGTAGCGGCGTCTCCGTCGACGTGTCGCGCTCTGACGACGTCTGCTCGCTGGTCGCGGCTGGCGTCTGCTCGGGAGTCGTGCCCGGTAGCGGCGTCGAAGCGACTCCATCTGTCGCGGCAGGTGTCCTCGTCGTCCGTTCGTCCGACGGTGTCGGTGCCGACGCGGGAGTCGAGTCCGACGGCACCGTCGTTTCGGTCGCCTCGACGGCCGAATCTGTCGCTGGCGGGGGCGACGTCGTCTCGGCTTCCGACCCGTTCGTCACCGTCTCCGTGCCAGTCGCGGCGACGGACTCGGTCGAGTTGTTCGACCGTGGACCCGGTTCGCCCTCCGGCGATGCGGTAGCCGGGGTGTTCGACGGTCCATCGGTCGCTTCGTCCGTCGACTCGACCGTCGAGTTGTCTATCGACGCGTTCGTCGTATTGTCCATCGACGCGTTCGTCGCGCTCGCCGCCGAACCGTCCTCGATGTCGCTCGCGGTCTGGTTCTGGCTCTGGTTCCGGTCCGCGGTGATCGACTGTTCCTGGCGCTGGGTCCCCGTCCCCGACTGGTTCTGGGTCTGATTCTGGGCGCCGTCGAAGGTCGCGTTCTGCGTCTCCTCACCGCTCCCATCCGTGTAGTTCTGGGACTGCTGGATTCCAGATTCGACCGACTGGTTCTGGCTTTGCGTCTGGTTTCCCGTCTGGTTCTGGGTCTGATTCGCCCCGCCGGACTGGTTCCCCGCCTGGGCGGCGACGACCGACTGGTTCTGGCGCTGGGTCTGGGTGACCAGGGAACTGTTCTGTGACTGGTTCTGATCCTGGTCGACCGCTACCGTCTGGTTCTGCGCTTGCGCTCCGTCGGAGTCGTTCTGACCCTGTCGCTGGCCCTGGGCGACCGCGACGCTCCCGTTCTGTGACTGGTTCGTCGCGTTGGTGGTCTGGACCTGGGCCTGTCGCTGGGTGCTGTTCACCGACTGTCGCTGTGACTGTCCCTGCTGGTGGCTGCGGACCTGTTCCTGGCCCGCGTAGACCACCGAGACGTGCTGGACCTGCGTCTGGCGCTGGTCGACGCCCGCGTCCTGACCCTGGTCCTGGTCCTGGTCGACGTGGACGGTCTGTTCCTGGGACTGGCTCGCGCCGTCCGCACTGGCGGGGGCCTCCTGGTCCTGGCTCAGGAACGTGACGGTGAACTGCTGGATCTGGCGCTGGGACTGCCCGTCGCTCTCCTGGTCCTGCGACTGGGACTGCGACTGGTTCGTCCGGCCAGACGAGCGTTGGGTCTGGATCCAGTCTCCGCCCTCGCCCTGGCGCTGGCTGGCGAAGCGAATGACGAGGGACTGGCGCTGGTACTGGTCGTTGCTAGACCCCGTTCCCTGGTACTGACACTGGCTCTGGTCGACGTAGATGTCCTGCGACTGGTACCACTCGGCGCCGTCGCCGTCCTGGTGCTGGTCGACGGTGACTCCCTGTTCCTGGTGCTGGTCCTGCTGACCGTCACCGGTCTGGGTCTGGCACTGGTTCTGGGTGACGTAGATTCCCTGTCGCTGGGACTGACTCGACTGCTCCCCCGCGTCGGGCGTCGACTCACTCTCGTCGTCGGTCCCGCTCCCGGGCGATTCAGTCGAATCCTCGTCGTCCTCGGGCGACTTCGACAGATCCTCGTCGTCGCCCGGGTCTTCGTCGCCGGCCCCGGTCTCGTCGTCACCATCGCGTTGTTCGTCGCCACTGCCGTCGTCGCCTTCCTCGGTGCCGGCATCGCGAGGTGTAGCGTCCCCGTCGTCGACGTTCCGGTCGGTCCCGCCATCGTCCGCGACTTCGGTGGCTCCGTCGGTCTCCTCGTCTGTCCTTTCGTCACTACCGTCGTCGCTACCACCGTCGTCGGTTCCAGTGGGGGTGTCCGCGCTGTCGTCACCGTCGGCGTCTTCGCCGTCTTCGCCGTCGTCGCCGTCGTCGCCGTCGGCGTCGTCCCGGTCGTCCCCGCCAGTATCGCCCGTGGCGCCGTCCTCGCCGGCCTCGTCCCCGCCGACACGCTCCGTCTCGGTGTCTACGTCGTTCGGCCGCTCGGACGGCTCCGTTCCGGCGGGTCCGTCGTCGTCTCCGGTCGACTGGTCGGCCTCGCACGCGCCCGAGACGAGGTACGCCGAACCGCCCTGGGAGTCGTTCCCCGTGGCCGGCGCGCCGATCAGGACGCCGTCGGCGTCGGTTCCGTCGGCGGTACCGGCGGTCGAGACGTCGTACCCGGCCTCTCCACCCGGGGAATCCCCGGCGAGTTTCGCTGCCCGGAACTCGTCGCTGTCGGACCCACCGTAGAGGAGGTAGGCCGCGCCAGTGGTCGCACCGCCGGCGTCGTGGTACGGCGCTCCCACGACGACGTCGGCCCGTTCGTCACAGTCGAGGTCGCCGGCGCCGGCGACCGACCAGCCGGTGTGGTCGCCGGCCGCTTCGCCGTACACCGATATGGCGGCTCGTTCGACCGTGACCGCCCCCCGGAGATCTTCGCCCCCGGCGACGACGTAGGCGGCCCCGGCGTCGTCACCGGCGCTGTCGTTGAACGGCGCCCCGATAGCGACGTCGCCGACGCCGTCGCCGTCGACGTCGCCGGCCCCGGCCACCGAGAACCCGGCGCGGTCGTCCGCCCCGGCACCGACGATCTTCCCGGTGGCAGAGTCGAGGTTCGTCGATTCCTCGGAGGGCATCTCGACGACGTACGTCGCACCCGCTCGCTCGTGCGCGTCCGCGTCGTGATCGGGGGCACCGATCAGCGCGTTCGTCCTCCCGTCACCGGTGACGTCGCCGCTCCAGTCGACGGCCCAGCCGGCTCTGTCGCCGTCGGCCTCACCGACGAACGACCCGTCGGCCGTCTCCGCGGCGGTGCCACCGTCCGAATCGTGGAGCGTCGACGCCGAGAACGCGTACGCGGTCCCACGGTCGTCGTCCGTTCCCGGGGCACCGACCAGGACGCTGGCCCGGTCGTCGGAGCCGTTTCGCGCGGCCACGGCGTGGCCGAGCCGGTCGCCCGCCTCGTCGCCGACGACAGTCGTGTCGGCCGTCGAGAGCGCCCGCTCACCGGCGAGGGACTCGCCGCCGTGGACCACGTAGACCGCGCCGGCGTTCGCTCCGTTCCCGTCCGCGCCTGGTGCGCCGACGACCAGTTCGGAGACGCCGTCGCCGTCGACGTCACTGCTCGCCACGGCCGCGCCCGCCCGGTCGCCCGCCGCTTCGCCGTGAAGGACGAGGTCCGCGTCGGCCGCGGAGACGGTCGACGGGTCGACTGGCCCGAAGAACACGTACGCCGCTCCCGTCCCGTTGGCACCCGGCGCACCGATCACGACGTCACTCGTGCCGTCGCCGTTCACGTCACCGCTCGCGACCGATCTGCCGAACCCCGCGTCGCCCGCTTCGTCGTCGAACCGGGTCTGGTTCTCGCCGAGGTCGACGAGGCCGGTCGGTGGACCGTCACCGCTGGTGTCCGTCTCCGCCGACGCTGCGCCCACGTCGTCGCTGGCGGCGGACTGAACTGCTGGCCCGGCCACTCTCGACGTTTCGCCGGGCGCCCCGCCGTAGCCGCCGCCGACCGCGGCGGCGGTCCCAGCGGTGCCGAACACGACCACGACCGCCAGCAAGAAAGCGATCGTTTGCGCGCGCACCGCGGGAGAAAACCATCGATACCTGTCGCCGTCTGTGAGGTCTCCGGAGTCCATCCTCTGGAAAGTTCGGAATACTGGGACCGGATTTGTTATACGCAGATGATACTCGTCGTAACGCCCGTTACGCGCTCGGGTCGCGGTATTTGACCTGCGATACCACTCGAATTGACGGACCGGTGAGTGTCTAATTCCCGACCCGCGACTGACTGTCCGTCGTCGTGCCAGTCACCGGAGTAGACGGCACGACGCGGAGCGACGTCGCGTTCGCGAAGCCGAAGCCAGGTCACGGACCGTGCGGAAACGAGTCCCTAGCTCGGTGTAGCGATTATCACGACCGTGAGACCGGTCTGGCCGCCGTCTCCGGATTCGTCGCCTGGTCTTCGACGTGGTTACGGCCGGTCGTTCGTCGACTGGTGACGTCCGCTTGCGGAGTACGTACCGATCCACTGCCGATTGAAAACGGCGGGAGGACCCGTCATTTCTCGGCGTCGCGATGGATCGGGAGTGACCCCGTCTCAGCGGCCCAGCTGGAAACCTTCGCGTACCGAACTGTTGGATCGTCCTACCGACAGTCGACGGCGCCAGATTGCCGTCTCTCCAGGACCGTCCTCGCTCGACGGGCGGGCGCGCTACCGGCTGGCGCGGGCTGCTTGCACGGCGCGGCGTGCATAGCGGCCGAGGGCCCGCGGAGGCCGTCAGGGCGCGCTGTCCGCACGACTCACCGACCAGGCCGGCAACTGGTCACCGTTCGGTACGTACACGTCGTGACTCGGCACGCAGCCTGCGTCAACGCTTAGATATCGGACGGCCGTCTTGCCAGGTGTTCTACGAATGCGCACCGACCGTCTCCGCTCGTACCGGGCGAACAGCGATGGCTCCGGCGGGGCGTGGTCTCGGTGAGCGTCTCGCTCGACACCGAATTTCGCCGGGACAGACTCGTCCTCTGGGTCGTGGCCCTCCTGCTGCTGGTGGCCTTCCTGTGGGTGGCGTGGCAGTACGTCGGCGCGGTGATGCTCGGGCTGTTCGCCTACTACGTCACCCGGCCGGTGTTCGACAGGATCTATGGACGGGTCGGCAACCGCATGCTGGCGGTGGTGGTCTCGCTGTTCACGGTCGCGCTGCCGGTGCTCGTCCTCACCGGATGGACGGCCGCCATCGCGATCCAGGGGTTGCTGGAGCTCCTGAGTACGACCGGGTTCGAGGAACTCGCCGAGATGGTCGAACCCTACGTCGACCTCTCGACGCTTCAGGCGGACCTCGTCGCTGCCGCCGAACAGGCCGCCGCCGACCCGGAACAGCTCACGACCCTCGGGGGGAACGGCGTCGGAAACGTCTTCGCGACGCTGCTGGGCACCTTCGTGTTGCTGTTCAACGTTCTCCTCCAGCTGTTCATCGTCCTCGTCATCGCCTTCTACCTGCTGCGGGACGACCACAGGGCGGCCTCGTGGGCCCGGGACGCGTTCGCGCCGCGGGGCAGCGTCGTCGAGCGCTATCTCGTGGCAGTCGACCGGGACCTGAAGAACGTCTACTTCGGCAACATCCTCAACGCGATGGTGACGGGGGTGCTCGGTGCGGTGGTGTACGTCGCACTCAATCTCGTCGCACCGGACGTGGTTTCGATTCCGGAGCCGGTCTTACTGGGACTGCTCACCGGGGTGGCGAGCCTGATACCGGTGATCGGGATGAAGCTGGTCTGGATTCCCATCGCCGTCATCTTGCTCGTCGACTCGCTGGTGACCGACCCGGCGACGGCGTGGTTCCCCGTGCTGTTCGCCGGGGTGTCGATCGTCGTCATCGACTACATCCCCGACCAGTTGCTTCGGCCGTACGTCTCCGGGCGCTCGCTCCACGTCGGCGCCATCATGCTCGCCTACATCGTCGGCCCGCTGCTGTTCGGCTGGTACGGCCTCTTCCTGGGACCGCTGGTGCTCGTGGTCGTCTTCGAGTTCGCGCGCATCGTCGTCCCCTGGCTGGCGCACCCGGAGCGGGAATCGGGGCCCGCGCGGCCGGGCGAATCCGCACCGGTTCGGTCGCCGAGCGGCGTGCTCCGGGGTATTCCGTCGGCGATGCTTCGGCCGCGCGAGGAGTCGGAGTCGGGCGCCACCGGGGAGCGGACCGACGATTAGGCGGCCGCAGAATACGGAACTCGCGTCACTCCTCGGCAGGGGGCGCGAGCAGCGACGGCTCGTCGAGGGTTACTTCGACGCTGGCGCCGTCGAGCCGTCTGAGATAGACGGAGAGCGTTCCGGCCGACCGGGCGGCGGTGAAGAGCCCCTCGACGGCCTCGTCGTCGAGCGCGTAGTAGGCGGGGCAGACGAACGCCCGCTCGTCGCCGGTTTCGAGCGCCAGCAACAGTGCGACGTGGCCGGCGGCGGTCGTGCGATAGACGTCGTACCGTTCGAGCGCGTCCCCAGCGGCGAGCGTCCGCGCGACGCGTTCGTACTCGTCGTCGGGGAGGAGGATGCTCAGTCCGACGCGGTCCCCTTCTGCCCCGTCGAGCGGAGTGACGTCGCCCGGGTGGAGGACGTGGGCGTCCCACCCCTCCTTCTCGTAGGCCGCGACCTGGTCGTCCGCGTCGGCGAGCAGGTCGTCCCACCACGCCATCGGACCTTCGCCGTCGGGGCCGGTGTCACCGGACATGGATAATCCCCGGGGTGACCCGAGGAAAAGCGTTGGCATCCGCCACTGGACCCGGGAGCGGGAACTGTCAATGAAGGAACTTTCTCGACGATAGCCACCGGTCTTTTTGTCTGTAGCCGATGGATCCGGTACATATGTCTACGGAGCACGAAGTCGACCGACGGTCGTTCGTCAAGCTCGCGGGTGGTGCCGCCGCGAGCGCCGCCATCGCCGGCTGTTCCGGCGACGGCGACGACGAGGCCACCGAGACGGACCCGAGCGGCGAGGACACCGAGGGCGGGAGCCCGACCGAGACCGAGACTGGCACCGGTGAGGCCGGCGACGGCGAGTTCGCCGTCACCATCACGCAGGGACAGGCGCCGACGACGCTCGACCCCCACAACCACCGCGACACGCCCACCGACAACGTCGCGCTCCACGTCTACGAGGGGGTCCTCTCCCGCGACCGGACCGGCGAGGTCATCGAGAAGCTCGCCACCGGCTACGAGCGCGTCGAGGACGGCGTGGTCCGGTTCGAGATTCGCGAGGACGTCCAGTTCCACAACGGCGACGACCTCACGCCCGAGGACGTCGCCTACAGCGTCAACCGCATCGTCGACGAGGAGGTCGGGCTCTCGCCGAGTCCCCAGAGCGACCAGCTCGCGGGCGTTACCGGGGCATCCGTCGTCGACGGCGAGCGGGCCGTCGAAGTCCAGAGCGACGGATTCAACCCCGTCGTCTTCTCGGTGTTCGCGACCTACGGGGACGTCGTCCAGCGGAGCTGGATCGAGGAGACGGACACCGTCGGCCAGGACATGAACGGGACCGGCCCGTTCCAACTCGCCAGCTACGAGGAGGACGTCGAAGTCGTCCTCGAACGCAACGAGGATTACTGGCGCGAATCCGCCGACGTCTCCGAGCTCACGTTCCGCTCCGCCGAGGAGGCCAGCACGCGCGTCAACCAGTTGCTCGAGAACGAGACCGACGTCGCGGTCAACGTCCCGCCCCAGGAAGTTTCGCGGGTCCGCAACGCGGACAACGCGGACGTCGCGGCCGAGGCCAGCACGCGCCTGTTGTTCTGTGCGATGCGCTACGACGTCGAGCCGTTCTCGAGCCAGCAGTTCCGCCAGGCGATGAACTACGCCATCGATCTCGAGAGCATCATCCAGAACGTGCTCCAGACGTTCGGCGACCAGACCAGCCAGCCGACCCTGGAGGGGTTCGTCGGGTACAACGACGAACTCGACCCCTACCCCCAGGACACCGACCAGGCCGAACAGCTGGTCGAGGACAGCGGCCACGCCGGCGTCGAGATCGAGCTCCAGACGCCCGTCGGCCGGTACCTCCGCGACGTCCAGATCGCCCAGGCCGTCGGTGAGCAGATCAACCAGCTGTCGAACGTGAGCTGTTCGGTCAACCAGCGCGACTTCGAGTCGCTGGCGGGAGAGGTCACCGACGGCGACATCGAGACGTCGCCGCCCTTCTACCTGCTCGGCTGGGGCGAGGCCACCTTCGAGGGGAGCCAGACCATCACGGCGCTGCTGACTTCCGACGGCGCGCTCACCTCCTACAGTAACGAGGAGGTCGACCAGGTGATGGCAGACGCCCAGAGCGAACCCGACGCCGAGGAACGGGAGTCGCTGCTGCAGGAGGCCAACCAGCTACTCCACGAGCAGGCGCCGTGGGTGTACCTGAACCGCCAGTACAGCGTCTACGGCGTGTCGAACCGCGTCGACTGGCAGGCCCGGAGCGACGAGCGCATCGACGCCTACGCGATGTCGCCGAACTGAGACCGCGAGGTGGTTTCAGGTGTCGACAGGTCGGTTCCTACTCAAGCGGGCCCTGCAGGGCGTGTTCGTCGTCTGGGGAGTCGTGACTGTGGTCTTCCTGTTGCGATTCGTCACGCCGGGGGACCCCATCACGTTCATCGCGCCCCTGGACGCGAGCGACGAGTTGCGCCGGCAGATCGCGGCCGAACTCGGGCTCGACCAGCCGCTGTACGTCCAGTACGCCGAGTACCTCTGGGGGCTGGCACAGGGGGACATGGGCTACTCCTACATCTCGAACACGGAGGCGAGCGCGCGCATCTTCGCGCGCCTCCCCGCGACGATCGAACTCGCCGTCGCCGCCAGTATCGTCGCCGTCGTGCTGTCGATTCCGCTGGGCGTGATCAGCGCGACCCGGCGCCACGAACCGGTCGACTACGGCGCGACGCTGTTCTCGCTCGTGGGGATCTCCACGCCGAACTTCTGGCTGGGGATCATGCTCGTGCTCGTCCTCTCGGTCCAGTTCGGCCTGTTCCCGACGAGCCAGCGCGGCATCGGCTTCGTGCCCGCACTCGCGATGGTTCTGACCGAGGCGGATCTCTCCGGCCTCGTCACGTGGCTCGCCCACATCACGCTGCCGGCCATCACGCTGGGCACCTACTTCACGGCGCTCATCACGCGACTGACCCGGAGCGGGATGCTCGACGAACTGGGCAAGACGTACGTCCGGGCCAGCCGCGCGAAGGGGCTCCCGGAGACGCTCGTCCGGTACAAGCACGCGCTCAGGAACACGCTCGTCCCGGTCATCACCGTCGTCGGCCTCCAGCTGGGGACGCTCATCGGTGGTGCCGTCATCACCGAGGCCGTCTTCGCCTGGCCCGGGCTGGGGACGACGCTGATCAACGCGATTCACGCCCGCGACTGGCCGATGATCCAGGGCTCGCTCATCGTCATCGGCATCGGCTTCGTGGTCGTGAACGTCGTCGTCGACGCGCTGTACGCTCGCTTCGACCCACAGGTGGTGTACGACTGATGGCTCTGACTGACTCGCTCGCGGTGATGCATCGATGATCTCCCCGCGAACGCTCCGGAACTTGCGCAAGGAACTCCGCGGCAGTGCGCTCGCGAAACTGGGTATCGTGCTGGTCCTCGCCATCCTCCTGGTGGCGACGTTCGCGCCGATACTGGCGCCCCACGACCCCCACGAGCAGCACCTCGAGGAGAACCAGCTGCCGCCGCTGGGCTTCGACCGGGAGACGACCAACACGACGACGCAGATGGTCAACGGCTCCATCGAGATAATCAACGAGACCGAACAGGTCAACGCGACGGCGACCTACCCGCTCGGGACGGACTCCCTCGGCCGGGACATGCTCTCGCGAACCATCTACGGCGCGCGGACGTCGCTGCTCGTCGGCGTCCTCGGCACCCTGATAGCGGCGCTCGTGGGGGTGACGGTCGGGCTCTCGGCGGGCTACTACGGCGGTCGCGTCGACGACGCGCTCATGCGCAGCGCCGACGTGATGCTGGCGTTCCCGTCACTGGTGCTGGCCGTGGCGCTCGTCGGCCTCTTCGGCGGGGCGGTGATACGGATACCCGACCCGTTCGTGCTAGCCGGGCTCGCACCCGGGATGCCGCCCAACGTGGTGATACCGGGGACGGTGGTCCTCGTCGTCGGCCTGGTCAACTGGGTGTGGTTCGCCCGCGTCGCCCGCGGCGAGGCCCTGTCGGTCAGCAACGAGGAGTACGTCAAGGCCGCCCGCTCGCTGGGGGCCAGCGACGGGTACGTCATCGCCCGGCACGTCCTGCCCAACGCCATCACGCCCATCCTCGTGCTCGCGACCATCCAGATCGCGGCCATCATCCTGCTGGAGAGCGCGCTCTCCTTCCTCGGGTTCTCGGGGACGAACCTCTCCTGGGGCTTCGACATCGCCCAGGGTCGCCAGTACCTGTCGACGTCGTGGTGGATCGCCACGATTCCGGGGATCGCCATCCTGCTGGCCGTCGTCGGGATCAACCTCATCGGCGACTGGCTCCGTGACGCGCTCGACCCCGGCATCGAGGGCGAAGGGGGTGGCGTCTGATGGGCGACGAACTGCTCCGCGTCGAGGGCCTGTCGACGCGTTTCTTCACCGAGGAGGGGCAGGTAAACGCCGTCGAGGACGTCTCCTTCACCGTCGGCGACGGCGAGGTGTTCGGCGTCGTCGGCGAGTCCGGCTCGGGCAAGAGCGTCACCGCGCTGTCGGTGATGGATCTCGTCGAGTCCCCCGGCCGCGTGACCGCCGGCGAGGTGTGGTACCGCAACGCCGACCTGGCCGCCGACGTCCGGGACGACCACCCCGAGGCCGTCGACGGCGACTACGTCGACGTCCGCGGCGTGCCCGAGCGGATCCGCCGGTCGCTACGCGGGCCCTCGTTCAGCATGATCTTCCAGGACCCGATGAGCAGCCTCAACCCGTCGCTGACCGTCGGCGAGCAGATCGCCGAGGCCGTCGAGGTCCAGCGCCGCGCGAGCGCGAACCCCCGGTCGACGCGCTCGCGGACCCAGGGCTTCGGTCTGGGCCAGTTCATCGCCGGGAGCCTGTTGCCGTCCCGGCGCTACGTCTCCGAGGAGAGCCGGTCGCGGGCAGTCGAACTGCTCGAACAGGTCGGCATTCCAGACCCGGCCGAGCGGGCCGACGAGTACCCCCACCAGTTCTCCGGCGGGATGCTCCAGCGGGCGATGGTCGCCCAGGCGCTGGCCGGCGAACCCGACCTGCTGGTCGCCGACGAACCGACGACGGCGCTGGACGTGACCATCCAGGCCCAGATCCTGAACCTGCTCGACGACCTGCAGGAAGAGACCGGGATGAGCATCGTGCTCATCACCCACAACCTGGGCGTCATCGCCCGGATGTGCGACCGGGTCGGCGTGATGTACGCCGGCGAAATCGTCGAGCGCGGGTCGCTGGAGGCAATCTTCGACGAGTCGGTTCACCCCTACACGAAGGGGCTGCTGGGCTCCATCCCGGACCTGGCGGACCCGGCGCCGCGACTCAGCCCCATCGAGGGGAACGTCCCGAGCCTGCTGGACGCGGAGATGGGCGACCGGTGTTACTTCGCCGACCGGTGTCCGAAGGCCATGGAGGAGTGTCTCGACCACCCGCCGGAGTTCGACTGCGGCGACGGCCACGGCGCTCGCTGCGTGCTGGCCGACCACTCCTACGACGAGTCCCGGGCGCTGCCCGAGGGCTACTTCGATGGCGATAGCGAGGACGGCGGCGCCGCGGCCGGACCGGCGTCGGGCGACGACGCCGACTCACCCGACCCGGAGGAGGTGACCGGCGATGACTGATCCTCTGCTCCGCGTCGAGGACCTGCGGAAACACTACGTCGACGGGGGTGGCCTGCTGGACCGCGTTCTCGGCGAGGAACCGGACCGGGTACGCGCCGTCGACGGCGTCTCCTTCGAGGTCGAGCAGGGCGAGACGCTCGGCCTCGTCGGCGAGTCGGGCTGTGGGAAGTCGACCACCGGCGAGACGCTGCTGCGCCTGCGCGACCCGACCGACGGCGCGGCGTACTTCGACGGCGACGACGTGTTCGCGATGGACGAGACCGAACTACGGGACTTTCGCACCCGCGCCCAGATCGTCTTCCAGGACCCCTTCTCCAGCCTCGACCCGCGGATGACTGCCGGTCAGACAATCGCCGAACCGCTCCGGATCCACGATATCGGAACGACGGCCGAGCGCCGGGAGCGGGCGATGGAACTGCTCGAACGCGTCGGGCTGTCGGCCGACCAGTTCGACCGCTATCCACACGAGTTCTCCGGCGGCCAGCGCCAGCGCATCGGCATCGCTCGCGCGCTCGCGCTGGAACCGGACCTCATCGTCTGCGACGAACCGGTCTCGGCGCTGGACGTCTCTGTCCAGGCGCAGGTGCTGAACCTGCTGGAGGACCTCCAGGAGGACCTGGGGCTCACCTACCTCTTCATCGCCCACGACCTCTCGGTCGTCCGGCACATCTCCGACCGCGTCGCGGTGATGTACCTCGGCGAGATCGTCGAGACGGGCCCCGTCGACCGCATCTTCGAGGATCCCCGACATCCCTACACGCAGGCGCTCCTGGAGAGCGTCCCGCGCGCCGATGCGAGCGAGTACGGCCGCCGCGTCGACGCGCTCCCCGGCGACGTCCCCTCGCCCCGCGACCCGCCCGCTGGCTGCCGGTTCCACACCCGGTGTCCCCACGCCCGCGAGGCCTGCACCGCCGAGGATCCGCACGCAATCGCCGACGACGAGAATCCGGTGGCCTGCTTCCGCACCGTCGACGACCACCCCTACTGGGAGAGCGAGCCGCTCGAACACGCAGACGGAGACTGACGGCGGGTCACGACTCTGTCGAGGTCTCCGCTTCCGCCTCCGCCTCCGCCCCCGCCTCCGCCTCCGCTTCCGCCCCCGTCTCGGTCTCTCCCGGTGGTTCTATCTCGTACTCCCCGGGCGAGACGTACTCTAGCTCCTGCTGGGTGTAGTCCTCGTCGCAGCCCCAGGGGATGATCCCCATGCCGTCCTCGCGGGTCCGGACGCTCACGTCGCGGGTTCCCTGGTCTCCCCCACAGGTCGGGACCGTCACCGTCACCCGGTCTTCGGGCGGCACGGTCTGCCGGTGGACTGTGATGGTGTAACTGGTCCCGGGTTCGATCACCTCCTGGAACTGGAGTGCCGTTTCCTCGGGGACGCGGTACCAGCCACTCACGACCTGGTCACCCTCCCGGTCGGTCCCCGCCGTCACCGTGAGAGATAGCTCGAAGGTCTCCGACCGCAGGTTCTCGACGTAGAGGTGGCCGCCTTCCACCTCGGGGTTGTTGAGCGTACAGCCACTGACCGCCCCAGCGACGCCCGCTCCCACGGCGCCGAGCACGGCTCGGCGTGAGGGCCTGTCGACCATAGCCGATCTTGTCGCCGTACGGCGAAAAGGGTGGTGCCGCCTCGACCGTCGGTGTTATCGCTGTCCGCCGAAGAGTCGTTCGAGCAGGCCGCGCGAGCGGTGTTTCTCGGCCATGATGACCGAGCAGTCCACGTCGTCGACGACGTCCAGGACCATCGACCGCGAGACGAGCCGCCTGAGGAGTCCCTCCTCCGTCGCGCCGATGACGAGCAGCGTCGCGTCGTCGGTCGCCCGCTCGATAGCTCGCTCGACGTCGCCCCGTTCGACGCGCAGGGTGGCGTCCTCGAGGTCCTGTTCAGCGGCCCACTCGGCGAGGAACGCTTCACCCGCGGCCTCGTCGTCGTCGACGTTCAGGAGCGTGATCTCGGAGCCGTACTCCCGCTGGAGGATACGGGCGATAGCGGCCGACAGTTCGGAGTCGGGGCCGCCCGCGGTCGGGACGAGCACGCGCGAGGGGTCGAGGCCGCGGTCACGCATCACCAGGAAGTCACAGGGGATGGACTCGGTGATGTCGTCGAACGCCGACTCGACCCGGCCGGGCGAGCCGTGGGAGTCCTCGCCCCAGCCCATGATGACGAGGTCAGCGGCGTGGGTGCGGGCGGCGTCGAAGATGGCGTCGAACGACTGGTGGGAGACGATGGTGTGGGTCTCGACGGGGACGCCGAACGTCTCGGCGTCCTCGCGGGCGCTGTTCAGGAGCCGTTCGGAGTCGGCGTCCAGGTCGTCGACGTGGTCGGCCGCGCTCGCGAGCGCGGTCTGGTCGGGGACGGTGACGACGTGGGTCGCGACGACCGTGCCGCCGCGCTGTTTGGCGATGGCACTGCCCAGTTCGATGAGGTCTTTCTCGTGTTCCGGGTTGGCCAGCGGGACCATCACGCGGTAGGTGCCGCCGTCTGGCGCGACGCTCTCCGCGGCGGAGACTGCTGGTTCGGGCATCTGGTGGGCCCGGTCGAGGACGTACTGGGAGAGGATGCCCTGCTTCGTCGTCCGTGTCCGGGCGTACAGCGCGTACCACAGCATCGCGGCGCCGGCGAGGCCGAGGCTCACGAGGATAGCGTCGCGGATGATGTAGGCGATCAGCGCGAACGAGGTGATGGCACCGAGTATCGGGACGACTGGATAGAGCGGCACCCGGAAGTCCGGCTCGTAGTCCGGCGGGTCGGCGACGCGCATGACGATCAGGGCGATGTTCAGCAATCCGTAGATGATGAGGTGGAGCGCCGACCCGACGCTCGCGAGGAACTCGATGTTGCCCGCCAGGATGAACAGGAGGATCAGTCCGCCGGTGACGGCGATGGCGCGGTACGGCGTCCCGAATCGCTCGTGAATCTCGTTGAGCGCCGGACTGACGATGCGGTCCCGCCCCATCGCGAAGTTGATCCGCGAGGAGGCGAGGATGGACGCGTTGGCGCTGGAGGCGGTCGCGAGCAGGCCGCCGAACAGCAGCGCGCCGCCCATGAACGCGCCCTGGATGCGCTCACCGACCTCGACGACGGCGATGTCGCCGGCGGCGGACACCTCCGCGACGAATCCGGCCGGGACGGCGGCGCTCATCACGAGCAGGACGAGCGCGTAGATGACCGTCACCAGGCCGACGCTGCCGATGACCGCCCGTGGGAGGTTCTTGCCGGGCTCCTTGATCTCTTCGGCGACGCTCGTAATCTGGACGAAGCCGAGGTAGGAGACGAAGATGAGGCCGGTCGTCGCCATCGTCGGGCCGAACCCTTGGCTCGGCGGAAGGTTCGACAGGTCGGCGGTCAGCGTCCCGAGCAGGGTGAACGCGGCCAGGATGATCACCAGGAGCACGACGATGACGTTCTGCAGACGCCCGGTCTCCTTTGCGCCGACGTAGTTGATCCCGGTGAAGAAGGTGGCGCCCACCAGGGCGATGCTCTTCCCCGTCGGAATCGCGACCGGACCGACGGCCATCACGTCGCCGAGGCCGAAGATGGCCGCGATGTAGCGGCCGAACCCGTACATGTAGAACGCGCTCGCGAACGCGAGGCCGATCCAGTTCGCCCAGCCGGCGACCGACCCGAACAGCGGCCCCAGCGCGTGGTTCACGTAGTAGTACGCGCCACCGGACCGGGGCATCGCGGTGCCGAGTTCGCTCGCCGACAGCGCCGTGAACATAGCGATGACGCCGCCGAGGACGAACGAAGCGACGGCCAGCGAGCCGGCCTGTTCGATGGCGTCGCCGGGGAGGACGAAGATACCGGCCCCGATCATCGTCCCGACGCCGATGGTCAGCGCCGCGAGCGGACCCAGGTCCTTCGCGAGGTCCTCCTCACTCATGCGGTTCACCTCCGGTCAGTCGCCGCCGCGCCGGACGGTCGGGCGAGGCACCTATCACGAGCCGCCACCTCCGTCGGCGTTCGCGTCGGTTCCGGGGTCGGGCAGGACGACGACTGGACGGTCCGACTCGGTCACGAGTTCGAGGGCCACGTCGCCGGTCAGCAGGCGAACGAACCGGCTGCCGCCACGGGGCGTGACGACGATGCTCGACACGTCGTGGTCGTCGGCCGCGGCGAAGATGGTGTCGGCGACGTCGGTCCCGTACCGGATCTCCGTCTCGATGTCGCCGAGCGCGTCCCGCAGGACGTCGAACGCCTTCTCGGCCGCTTCCTCGCGCTGCTCGACGCCCGCCTTGTCCATCGCGCCGCCGGCCTTCTCGACGACGTGGACCGCGACGATATCGCCGTCGAGGTGCGGATCGACCGCACGGGCCGTCGCCGCGGCGTCCTCGGCTCCGGCGACCGGGAGGAGGACGCGGTCGAAGAGCTCAGCCATGGGCCTCCCCGGACCGGCGCGAAGAGGGCCGGTGGGACGGCCGTGGGAGATCTGCCTGTCGGCGATGCGAGACGGCTGTACGAACGTCGCCGGCGGGCCTCAACATACGGGACTGCTGGACACGACAGACTGTAACTGTTCCGCCTCGGTGTATAGACGGTCACTCGGTCGATACGTCCGGATGGAGTGTCGCGACGCCGACCCGCGAGCCGGCGCCGGCGGACCGCCGACGAGCGACGACTGTCAGGGCGCCGTGACGGAGGGTTTAGGAGAGTTCCGTCGATACGTACGGGCAGACTGGGAATGCGCGAACTACGCGACCTGGACCTGAGTAGTCCGCGAAATCTCACACGCCGCCAGCGACTGTTGGTCATTTACGCCGTCGGTCTCGTTGCGGTCGTTCTGGCGTACACCTTCGCCTACGCCTACGGGATGCGGACGCTGGAGGACCGGCCGAGAAGCGTCTTCCGGGCGTTCAACTTCGTCATCGAGACGATGACGACGACGGGGTACGGTGCGGACTCGCCGTGGGACACGGCCGTGATGAACGTCACCGTGGCGATGATGCAGGTGACCGGCGTTTTCATCGGCTTCGTCACCCTTCGCGTGCTGGTCATCCCGCTGTTCGAGCGGACGCCGCTCAACCTCGACGACCGACTGTCGATCAAGAACGACCACGTCGTCGTCGCGGAGTACCAGCGCGACACCGAGGTGTTGCTCGACGAACTCGAACAGCTCGACGTCGACTACGTCCTCGTCGAGTCCGACGAGGAGGAGGCCAAGCGGCTCTCGGACGACGGGTACCAGGCCATCAACGGCGACCCGGAGGACCGGGCGGACCTCGACCGGGCCACTATCGAGCGAGCGTCGCTGCTGATCACCGACGCCGGTCACAGCACGGCCAGCGTAGTCCTGACTGCCCTGGAGGCGAACGAGGACCTGCGCGTGCTCAGTTTCACGGCATCGACGCGCCGCAAGGCCGCGCTCGCGGAGATCGGCGTCGACCGGAGCGTCGCGCCACACGCGCTCATCGGGCGGCGGCTGGCGGAGAAGGCGACGACCCCGGTGACGGTCGACGCCGCCTCCGACGGAGACCACGTGGCCATCCGCGAGGTGCTCGTCCGGCGCGGAAGTCCGCTTCACGGCGTTCAGGTCGGTGATTCGCCGCTCGCGGCGCATCCCGACCTTACCCTGGTCGCCGGCTGGTTCGACGGCGAATTGCGCATGGTCCCCGACCCCCGCGACCGGCTCACGCCCAACACGGTGCTGGTCGTCGCCGGCCCGGAACAGGCCATCGACGAACTGGCGAGTGAGGTGTCGGGCGTCCAGACGCCACGAACCTCGGCGCACACGGAGGTCATCGTCGCCGGGTACGGCGAGGGGGGGAGCGCCGCGGTCGACGCGTTGCCCGACGACGTCGACGTCACGACCGTCGACGACAGCGAGGCGTCGGACCCCGACGTCGTCGGCGACGTCACGGAGCCCGAAACGCTCGCGGCGGCGGGCATCGAGGACGCCTCCGCCCTGGTCGTCACCGTCGACGACGACGCGACGGCGCTGTTGACCGTGGCGATGGCCCGCTCGCTCTCCGACGGCGTCGAGATACTCGCCCGCGTGACGGACGCCGAAAAGACCTTCCCCGCGTTCAGGGCGGGCGCGGACTACGTCCTCTCCGTCCAGCGGGTGTGTGCCCGACTGGCCGCGGCGGAGGTCCACGGCGAGCGAGTGATGGACCCGATCGGCCAGATTCGGCTCGTCCGGGCCGACGCGGCGCCGTTCGCCGGCCAGTCGCTGGGTGAGGCGCGCCGGGACACCGAACGCGGCTGGACTGTCGTCGGTATCAGCAGGGCCGGGACGATTCACACGGACGAGCAGGCGACCATCGAGGTCGACGACGAGGTGTTCGTCGCGGGCAGCGACGAGACGATCCAGGAGTTCGAGCGCTCTGTGGACACCGAGTAATTCAGCGGCGACCGAAGAGGCGCTCCCGGAGTGACCGCGTCCGCGGCCGTTCGGCAAGCAGGACGCTCGTCTCGACGTCGTCGATGACGTCGACGAGCAGCGAATCGCGAACGAGTCGCGAGAGGAGGCCCCGCTCGGTGGCGCCGACGACCATGAGCGTGTGGTCCTTCGCCGCCCGTTCGATGGCGGTTTCGACGTCACCGGACTCGACGCGGAGGGCCGCGTCGCCGAGGTCGTGTTCGCCGGCCCACTCGGTCAGGAAGGCCCGTCCCTCCGTCTCGTCGTCTGCGACGTGCAGCAGCGTAACCGCCGCGCCGGTCGTCTCGCGCAGGGCCGCCCCGACCGCCGCGGAGAGATCCGAGGAGATACCGCCGGCAGTCGGTATCAACACCCGTTCCGGATCGAACGTCTCCCCGTCGAGTACGAGGACGTCACAGGGCAGGTCGTGAGCGAGTTCGTCCAGGGTCCCCTCGGCCCGACCTGCGGCGAGGTGGTTGCCGCCGTACCCCATCACGAGCGTGTCGGCGCCGCTCTCCGTCGCCGCGTCGAACACCTCGTGAAGCCCTCTGTGGGAGAGGATCGATCGCGTCTCTATCGGCACGTCGAAAGACTCGGCGTCGCGCTTCGCGTCGGCCAGCAGGCGCTCCGACTCGGCCTCGACCGGCTGCTCGCTGGCCGCATCGAGCGGCGTCTGGTCGGGGACGGTGATGACGTGCGTCGCGACCACGCGCCCTCCTTGCGCGGCGGCCAGGGCCCCGGCGAGTGTGACGAGTGCCCCCTCCGTTCGGGGGTTGGAGAGCGCCACCATGATCGTCGGTCCCTCGCCGCCGTTCGGTGCGACGGCGTCGGCGGCGTCGACCACCGGGCCGGGGACGTTCGTCTCCTCGTCTCGCAGGTACGACGACAGCACGCCCTCCTGGGGTGTTCGAGTGCGCGCGTAGACGGCGTACCAGCCGAGCGCGACCACGACGAACACCCCCGACAAAGCGATCTCGATCTCGTCCATGAACGCCACCAGGCCGAGCGACAGCAGTGCGCCTGCTATCGGCGTCACCGGGTAGAACGGGACGGTGAACTCGGGGTCGTACTCGGGGTCGGCCTCGCGGAAGACGATCAACGCGACGTTCATCAGTGCGTAGACGATGAGGTGGAGCACCGAGGCGGCCTTCGCGAGGATCTCGATGTCGCGGCCCAGCAACGCGATGAACACGACGATCACGGCGCCAGTGACGAGGATCGACCGGTACGGCGTCGCGTAGTTCGGGTGGATCTCGTTGAGCCAGTTGGTGACGATCTTGTCCCGGCCCATCGCGAAGTTGATCCGGGCGGAGGCGAGGATGGAAGCGTTCGCGGACGACGCGGTCGCGAGCAGCGCGCCGAGCGTCATGATGGTCGCCGCAGCGGCGGCGACGCCACCGACTGGTCCGATCGAAGCGGGGAACGCCAGCTGTGCGGCCTGGGCGACGGGCGCGTCCTGGCTGAGTTCGGGCCAGGAGACCACGCCGAGCATCAGCGTCACGAGGATGGCGTACAGCACCGTAACGATGGCGACGCTCCCGATGATGGCGATGGGGAGGTTCCGTCCGGGGTCCTTCAGTTCCTCGGCGACGGTCGCGATCTTGGCGTAGCCGAGGAAGGAGACGAACACCAGCGCCGTCCCGGGGAGGATGGCACCGGTCCCGAACGGGGCGAGGCCGTCACTCCCGGCCAGCGTGGCGTAATCGAAGGAGAACCAGCCGGCGACGGCGAAGGCTGTCAGGATACCTAGCAGTAGCGTCACGATGACGGTCTGGATCCCGCCGGTCTCCTTGGCGCCGACGTAGTTGACGCCGACGAAGGCCATGCCGGCCAGCAGCGCGCCGATCTGGATTTCGTTGAGGAACGGGACGCCCGGAATCGGCACCAGCGTGGTGAGGTACTGACCGAAACCAATGCAGTAGAAGGCGCTGGCGAAGGCGAGCCCCATCCAGTCGCCCATGCCGGCGATAGATCCGAACACCGGCCCCAGCGCCCGATTGACGTAGTAGTAGCCGCCGCCAGCCCTGGGCATCGCCGTCCCGAGCTCGGAGACGGACAGCGCGTTCACCATCGCGATGAGGCCGCCGATGACGAACGACGCTACCACTATCGGACCGGCCTCCTGGGCGGCGACGCCCGGGAGGACGAAGATGCCGGCACCGATCATCGTGCCGATACCGATGGTCATCGCCGAGACCAGCCCCAGGTCCTTCGCGAGTTCAGTGTCGCTCACGCTCTCTCCCTCCGTGACCGTTCGCTGTGGGTCACCATCGCCAGATCAGCCCTCGTCCGGGTCGGGCAGCGAGACGACGGGTATTTCGGCGTCGGTGACGAGCCTGTTCGCCGTGTCACCGGTGAGGATCTGGACGATTCGGCTTCCGCCCCGCGGCCGGAACGCGATGGCGGTCGCCCCGACCGTGGCCGCTTCGTCGAACAGGGTCGCGACGACGTCGGTCCCGTATGCGGTCCTGGTGTCCACCGGCACCTCGTCACCGAGTCGCGATTCGACGACCCCGAGGAACTCAACGGCGTCTTCCTGTCGCTTTCCGAGTGGTGCCTTGTCGGGAGCACCGCCGCCCTTCTCGATGACGTGGACTGCGGTGACGCGCTCGATCTCGCCGAGGTACGGCTTCAGTGCCGCACACGTGGCAGCCGCGTCTTTTTCACTGGCCACCGGGACCAGGACGTGGTCGAGTGGTGCGTTCTCGATGTGGTTGCTCATGACGGGTCGACCGTGCCTACAAATATAAGATCTCCGGTAGTATTTTGCAATCCTGAATCAGAAGAGGACTAATTACGGATTACAAAGAACTAGTGGTATTATATTCTCCGACGATCAACTTCCTGGGAACGGCGGTGTAAAGTAATGGCCGAGTATACCCCCGGTATGGACTACCGGCTGGACGAGATCGACCGGCGGATCATCTTCGAGCTGATGCGCGACGCCCGGAACACGTCCGCGCCGACGATCGCCGAGGAGGTGAACGTCTCGCCGGGAACGATCCGGAACCGGATCGGCCAACTGGAGGAACACGGGATCATTCGCGACTACACGACGACCGTCGACTTCGAGCGCGCCGACGGTCGCCTCACGAACCTCTACATGTGCAACGCGCCCATCTCGGAGCGTGAAACCCTCGCCCAGGAGGTCAGTGCAATCCCGGGCGTTATCAACGTCCGTGAACTGATGACTGGCCGGCGGAACCTCCACGTCCTGGCCGTGGGAGAGGACACCGAAGACCTCCGGCGTATCTCGCGAGCGATCTCCCGGATCGGCATCGACATCGAGGACGAGGACCTCGTCCAGACCGAGACGAACAGCCCCTACGCCGCGTTCGGCCCAGAACAGGACCGGGCGACCCGGGGCGCGACGGACTTCATCAGCCTCGCGGGGGACGCGAGCGTCGTCGACGTGACCGTCCAGTCGGACGCACCGATCGTCGGCCGGACGCTGGAGGACGCTGGCCAGGACGGCATTCTCGAAGACCACTCGCTCGTGATCGCCATCGAGCGTAGCGACCGCATCCTGACGCCCCACGGCGAGACGGTGATACAGCCGGACGACATCGTGACTATCCTCTGCCGGGGTGGTGACCCGGAGGAGGCCCTCGCCGCCTTCGTCGGTGCGGAACCCTGACAGAACACGTGATTCGCGAACTCATCCGTCAGCTCTCGACCGACGCCGCGCCGCTGTACGAGTGTCGACAGTGCGGCACCGACCTGGCGGAGCCCCGGGATACCTGTCCGAACTGCGGGTCCGGAGAGATCGCCCGGTACGAAATCGAGGAGTGACGGTGGACTCCCGGACGGTGCCTGGCCCCGTCCCGGTTCTCACGGGCCCCGTCCGGTCGTGTCGCGTGACGAGTCCGCGATGGAGGTCGCCGACTGGATAACACGGTCTTTAACATCGACTACCGAGGTAGGTCTGGTGATGCCAATACGGGAGGGTCTGCCGTGCGAGTCGTAATCGTCGGTGCCGGCGAAGTCGGGTCCAACATCGCCGAGAGCCTGGCCGAAACGCACGAGGTCGTGGTCGTCGACCTCGACGCCGACAGGGTCGAGTCGCTCCAGTACAACGTGGACGTGCTCGCCGTCCAGGGTGACGGCGCGTCGCTCGAGACGCTCTTCGAGGCGACTGTGCCCGAGGCCGACCTCCTCATCGCAAGTACGGACGACGACGAGACGAACATCGTCACCTGCGGGACCGCGAACACGATCAACGACGACTGTTTCACCATCGCGCGTGTCCGCGACACGAAGTTCCTCGAGACGTGGCGCGGGTCGCCGGACGCCTTCGGCGTGAACTTCATGGTCGGGACGAACCTGCTGGCCGCCGAGACCATCGCGCGGGTCATCGGGCTCCCGGCGGCCAGGGACGTCGAGACGTTCGCCGAGGGGCAGGTCCACATGGCCGAACTCGAGATCAGCGAGGCGAGTCCAGTCGCCGACCAGACCGTCCAGGAGGCCGACCGCTTCGAGTCGCTCACGTTCGCAGCGATCATCCGGAACGGCGACGTGGAGATCCCCACCGGGAGCACGCGGATCCGGGTCGACGACGACGTCGTCGTCATCGGCTCCCGCGAGAGCGTCCAGCAGTTCGCGGCGGCGGTGGCGCCGGACGTGGAGGGCGCCCAGAACGTCCTCGTCGTCGGCGGGAGCGACATCGGCTACCACACGGCGCGGCTCCTGGGCGAACGCGGTCTCAAGCCCCGTCTCATCGAACGTGACCCCGACCGGGCCCGCGAGATAGCGGAAGCCCTCCCGGAGACGACCGTGCTGGAGAGCGACGCGACGGACCGGGAGTTCCTCGAACGCGAGAACGTCGACGACGTCGAGACGATCGTCGCCGCCCTGGACAACGACGAGAAGAACCTGCTGGCGGGACTCCTGGCCAAGCGGCTCGGGGCGAAGCGCGCCGTCGCCATCGTCGAGGACGGCGAGTACGTCCCGCTGTTCGAGGCCGTCGGCATCGACGTCGCGGTGAACCCCCGCGAGGCGACCGCCGAAGAGATAACCCGGTTCACCCGCGCGCGCCGCGCGGAGAACGTCGCGCTCATCGAACACGACAAGGCCGAAGTCCTGGAGATAGAGGTCAACGCCGACAGCGTCCTGGTCGACCGTCCCATCAGCGAGTCCGTCCAGGACCTCCCGCCCGGCGTCGTCATCGGCGCGATAACGCGCGACGGACGGTTCATCATCCCGCGGGGTGACACGGTCGTCCGCGAGGACGACCACGTCGTCTGCTTCCTCGACGCGTGCGTCATCGACGAGGCGACGAAGCTGCTCTGAGGGGTTCCTCCGAGTGTGCCTGCTCGCTCACCACGGTCCACGCACGACGGTGCTCTCCAGTGTCGATAGATTCATGACCCGATACCTGCACGTTGCGTCCGTGTTACGTCGGCCGCCACCATCGGCCCGCGGTGATCCCTGATGGCAATCTACGTCGAATGGCGCCAGAGCGTCTCGCTCACCGGGACCGTCGTGAAGTGGCTCGCGGTCGCCATGGTGGTCCCGCTACTCACGGGACTCGTCTACGGCGAGGACACGCTCGTCTTCGTCGCCTCGATGGCGGTTGCCGTCGCGGTCGGCTGGGGGCTCGAACAGGTCGACGACAGCGACGACCTGGGCACCCGCGAGGCGTTATTGTTCGTGGCGCTGGCGTGGTTCGCCGTCTCCGTCGTCGGCGCCGTCCCCTACGTGCTGGCGGGCTGGATGGACCCGGCCCCATCGACGCTGGCCCATCCCGTCAACGCGCTGTTCGAGTCCACCTCCGGGTTCACCACGACCGGGGCGACCGTGGCCGGCGAGATATCTTTCGACCGGCACTCCCACGCGCTGTTGATCTGGCGCCAGTTGACCCAGTGGCTGGGCGGCATGGGGATCATCGTCCTGATGATCGCGATCCTCCCGGAGGCCGCAGTCAACGGTGCGCAACTGATGGACTCCGAGGCGCCGGGCCCGCGACTCCAGAAGCTGACGCCGCGAATCGCGGAGACGGCGCGCGTCCTCTGGCTGGTCTACCTCGCGTTCACCGTTCTCTACGTGCTCCTGTTGCTCCTCCTCCACTACGGCGGCCTCGCACCGGAGATGAACGTGTACAGCGCTATCGCCCACGCGTTCACCACGCTCCCGACCGGCGGGTTCTCCCCGCAGGCCGAGAGCATCGCCTACTTCTCGCCAGTGGTCCAGTGGCTCGTGATCCCCTTTATGCTCGTCGCGGGCGTGAACTTCGCGCTGTTCTGGCACCTGCTCAACCGGGACGTCGACCTGTTCTTCGGCGACCCGGAGTTCCGGGCGTACCTCGGCGCGAACGTGGTCATCTCCGTCGTGCTGTTCGTCCTCCTCTTCCTCGGGGCGGCACCCACACTCGAAATCGGTGGGACGACGGCCGGTAACCTGGAGAACGCGCTCAGGCAGGCCGCCTTCCAGGTCGCGTCGCTGTTGAACTCGACGGGCTACGCGACCAGCGACTTCGCGAAGTGGGACGCGGGGTCCCAGATCGTCCTCCTGTTCGCGATGTTCGTCGGCGGCTCGGCCGGGTCGACCGGCGGTGGGGTCAAGGTCGTCCGCTGGCTGGTCGTGATGAAGGTCCTCCGCCGCGAACTGTTCACCGCGGCCCACCCGGAGGCGGTCACGCCCATTCGCCTCGGGAAGCACGTCATCGACGAGGACGCCGTCCGCGGCGTTCTCGGGTTCACCCTGCTGTACCTCGTGCTGTACGTCGTCGGCACCGTGTTCCTCGCGCTCGATGCCAGTCGGGTCGGGCTCGCTATCACGCCCCTCGAAGCTACCAGCGCCAGCCTGGCGACCCTCGGGAACATCGGTCCGGGATTCGGCTTCCTCGGACCGTTCGGTAGCTACGTCAGCTTCCCCGCGACCTCCAAGCTGTTCATGGTGTTCCTGATGCTGGTGGGTCGCCTGGAGATCATTCCGGTGCTCGCGCTGTTCACCGGTGGCTTCTGGCGGCGCTGATACGACCGGTCGTCAATCGTCGCTGGCCATCTCGCTCTCCCACTCTATCTCGTCCTCGTAGTCCTCGAAGTCGATGGCGTCGACGTCGTCGCCCTTCCGGAGGATGAACGGGCCCGCGGCTAGCGTCCGGAGCGAGACCGTCGACGCCCGGAGGACGTAGGAGGTGAGGACGACGTAAGGCGCGAGCGCGACGGAGTAGGCGAAACTCACGAACAACAGGAGCGGCGGGATGCCGAACAGCCACGTGTCCGGAAACCGGTTCGCGTCGACGGCGAGTAACACGTACGAGATGAAGACGATTACCGGTAGCGAGACGTACAGAAGCCGGCTCGATAGCTGGGCGAGTTCGCGCTTGTAGTACAGCGACTTGAAGTACTCCCGCCCGGTCGTGAAGAAGACCAGCGAGTCGACGATTTCGTCGATCGCGTCCACCTCCTCGTCGGTGAGGTCGTCGCCGTAGGACCGCTTCAGGTAGCGGACCGTGTGGAGCTGGCCCGCGTAGTCGTAGTTCAACCCGGCCAGCAGCACCCGGAACGTTCCGTACTGGGCGTCGCCGAGGATATTTCGCGCCCGCTCGACGTCCGCTGATATCTTCTCGCCCAGGTCCTCGACGTGTTGCTGAAACTCGTCGTTGGGCGTGTTGGCCGCGACTCGCTGCAGTTCGTTCGTCTTCTGGAGGATCGTATAGAGGACGACGCGGACGAACTCCCCGGGACGGGCCGGCGTCACGTCGGATTCGATCGAATCCTCGATCCGACGACGGAAGTCCAGGGAGGCCGACGTCCGCTCCTCCTGTGCATCGATGTCGCCGATCTCCTGGGAGAGGACGATCGAGTTGATAGAGACGACGACGGAGACCAGGAGTATGACGCCGCTGAGAAGCGTGTTGAACAGGGTCTTCACCGTGTTCGTCTCCGTCAACAGGTCGCGAAGCTGAACCGGTCTGAGGAGCGACCCACCGAGGAGCAGCAGGAAGACGGCACAGAGCAGTGCCAGCGTCACGACCGTCCGGCGTCCCTCGATCAGCGTCCACCGCTTGATCCGGTTCTCGCCGGGCCGGCTCAGCGCGGACTCGAGGTCCTCCGTGTAGTCCCTGACGGCTTCGGCCCCCTCTTCGGCGATGTTCCGGTCGTCGTCACTCATCCTGTGGGTGCGTACACAGTAGGCGTCTGGTCCGCATAAGGAGACGTTCAGGGTCGATACCGCTCACGCGGGGTGTTCACTCCACCTGGACCCCAACTGTTCTCGGAACCACACCGCTACCGACCGGCTCAGTCCGTGAGCGTCGCTTCGGTGTCGATGCCGTACACCCGGGCCGGCGTCTCGACGTGCGCGGTCCGGACGGCGTCGTCCCACCCCTCTTCGAGCATCCACCGCACTCGCCGCGGCACCGTCTTCGGTCCCAGCACCGCGCCGGGTCGGTCGGGGTCGTCGATGTAGTCGGTCTCCATGAGGAACGGGCCGCCCTCCTCGACCGCCGCTTCGATGTCGTCCCGGTTCGAGATGACGCTCTTGATGGGGCCGCGAACGCGGCCGCCAGAGTAGTGCTTGACCACGCGCTCGCGCGGGAGTCCCTCCTCCTCGGCCCAGTCGGCCACCTCGGTGAAGTCCTCGCCGCCCTCGGTGTGCAACTGGACGGCACAGCCGACCTCGCCGGCGAGTTCGAAGGCGTGGCGCATAACCTCGTTCGACGCTTCCCACACCGCGTCGTCGACGTCGTAGTGGGGCCGACCGGACTTGATGGCCAGTGCCGGCCCGTCCGCGACGAACTCCGCGGCGACGTCCAGCCCCGCCTGCATGACGTCGCGGGCTTCTTCGGGCGAGTAGCCGTCGTCGACCAGTTGCGAGATGAGCGCGGGGTGGACGCCCAGCACCGGCCAGGCGTTCCCGTCCAGCACCTCGCTGGCCGCCGCTGTCACCTCGACGGTCAGGTCGAATCCCTCGCGGAACGTCTCGGCGTCGGTGGCCGTCTCGACGAGGTTCCAGGAAGGCTTGTTGAGCACGAGCAGGTGCGTCCCGCCGAACCTGGCGAACTCTTCTGCGGCCTCGACGCCCCGACCGTTCACCGGGTCGAGGTGCATGTGGTTGTCCAGCACCGGCGTGTCGAGTTCGTCCATGCCCGTGAGTGGGACAGCCGGCGGGAAAAACGGTTCGTCGGCGCGCGGTGGTCGGTCGCCGTTCGGTGGCCGGTAGCGACTCGGTGGTCAGCCGTCGCTCCGCGGTCAGTCACCGTTCGACGGTCCGTCGTCGCTCACCCGGTCCACCTTCACTCGTCCAGCGTCACGGCCTCGTTGGCAGCTTTCTGGAGCGCGTCCGAGCGACCGTACTCGCCGGGTGCGATGGCGACCGTCCTGAGACCGAGGTTCGCCGCCGTCTCGAGTGCAGGCTTGAAGTCCGTGTCCCGCGAGGCGACGGCGAGGACGTCGATACGGTCCTGCGTGGCCGCGGCGGTGGCGTCGACGGCGAGTTTCACGTCGACGTCGCCGCTGGTGACGACCACCTCGAACCCGTTGGCCTCGGCGGCCTTGATCAGGTTCGGGGTCGCGTGTTCGTCGAGGTAGAGGCGCGCGAGTGCGACGCGGCCGTAGTCGGTGGCAGCCGCTCGCAGATCGTCGAAGTCGACGTCGAACTCGCTACGGAGCACGTTCGGACCGTCGACGAACAGCCCGACGCGCGTCTCGCCGCTCCCGCTCCGCAACCGACCCAGGAGGCCCATACCTGTCTGCTAACCGCGGCGGCTTAGCCACTTTCGGTCCGGGACGGCCCGTTCGGCGACGGCCTCGGGGCGACGGCTGAGACTCCCCTCGTCTGAACCGCGGCTCGGAGTTAACTAGGCAGGTGGTAAGCAGTCCGTTTCGAACCTGACAACGGTAGAATACCAGTACGTTTATTCGGCTACTGCGCGGGGTTGCGAACCGAACCGAAATGTCTGCCCTCCGATTCGAACTGGACCCCCCTCCCGGCCAGCGCGGTGACGTGGACGGGTCGTCCCGTCGCCGAATCCACGTCAGCGGCCGAGTTCTCCTGATCGCTGCAGTGGTACTTATCTGCTCGACGCCTGCCGTCGGCGCCCTGCCCGCCGCTGACCACGCCGTTCCAGGCGAGATTGGCTCCGACGAACCGAACTCGCAGCTCGCAACGAGTGGCCCGGTGTTCGCCCAGAGCGGCTCCTCACAGAACGAATCAGGCACTGCGACCGACACCGTGTCAGCGACCACGACGACCGCGGCGACGACGTCAACAGAAACCGAGACGTCGGCCCGAGCGTCGACGGAATCCCCGTCGGACACCGAAACCAGCGAACCGACCGCGACGTCGACCGAATCGTCGACTGCGACCGACTCACCGACGGCGACGGCGACCACGACGTCGTCGACGGCCACGGCGGGGACAGCGGGAACGTCGTCGTCGACGACCGAATCGGCCTTCGAGATCTCCGAGGTCAGCGCGCCAGCAGCCGTCCGCGCCGGCGACGACGTCACCGTGACGGCGACCGTCACGAACGCCGGGACGGCCGACGCGACAGCGCGGGTCAACTACTCGCTCGCTGGCCGTACCGCCACCTCGGAGCGTCTCTCCCTGGACGCCGGCGAGTCGACGCGCGTCACGTTCACGGGGAGTACCGCCGAACTCGACCCCGGAACGTACGTCCACGGCGTCCGGAACGCGACGGGCGCGGGCGTCGCCCAGCGGCTCCGCGTCACCCCGGACGTCGACCTCACGGTTCAGCAGATGACGGCCCCGACCGAGATCTCACGCGGCGACCCGTACGTCGTCCTCGGGACGGTCGACAATCCCGCGGAGTCGGCGATCACGCGGAACGTGAGCTACGCCTTCGACGGCGTCGCTATCGCGACGAAGCGGGTGACCGTCGCCGGCGGCGAGAGCGAACGTGTCGCCTTCGAAATCCGGCCGGACGGGCTCGAGCGTGCCGCCGGGGCTATCGCCAACGGCTCGACCCACACCCACGCCGTCGTCGCCGACGGCGGCTCTCGCGACGGCGGGGAGGTGCTCGTCCGACGCGGCGCGGGCGCCGACCCGTCGGCGCTCGCCGTCCAGCAGTTCCGGGCCAGCGACGACCTCCGCCCCGACGAGACGATGACCGTCAACGTCTCGGTGCTGAACGTCGCCGACGCTGCCTTCGAGGGCCAGCTCGCCTACCGCGTCAACGGCTCCGCCGTCGACACTGCCTGGGTTCGGGTCCCCGTCGACGAGCGCCGGACAGTCACCTTCACCGTGCCCCACGACGCGCTCGACCGCCGGGACGTCCTGGCAACCCCGGGCGAGACGGACCACGGCGTCTGGGTAGGCGAAACCGCCCTGCAGTCGCGCCCGCTCACGGTCCACGGACCGTTCGAGACCGAGACGGCGACGGACGCGGCCACGTTCACCGACAGCGACAGTCGAACGAACGGCGCTCGCGGGGACGGTGACGGGTCTTCGTCCGGGCAGACCGAGACCGAGTCCTGCCAGCGCGGTATCCTCACGCCCTGTGGCGGAACCGGACTCGACGAGACGACGCTGACGCTGATCGGTATCGCCACGTCGATACTCGGAATCCTCTACGAGATGACCAGTGGATAACAATGGCACGAGGACTCCCAGCGGTATGGAGCGGATTGCTCGCACTTCCCTTCGTCGTGACCGGAACGTACGTCGCGGCGTTTCAGGCGCAGTATCCGATCGCCGACGGACAGGCCACGGCACCGCCCGCGGCCGGCGTCGTCCTCGCCGTGTTCGGCCTGTTCGTCTTCGGTCTCGGCGTCTACGTCCAGTACGTCACTGCGCCGTCGTCGCCGACGTTGCGCCAGGGCGAACGAGTCGTCGACGAATGCGTTCCCGCGCTTCGCCACGCGCTTAGCAAAGCGTTCGCGTCGTTCCCCGTCCTCGGCGTGGGGACCTACCTGCTGTACTTCACGGAACTTCAGTACATCTACCCGATTCTGGCGCTCGCTGCCGGGCTCTACCTCTTCTCGACGAGCTGTCATCGCTACTGGCAGAACACGCTGACGAAGTACTACGTGACGAACCAGCGCGTCCTCGTGGAGTACCGCTTCATCTCGCTGGTCCGCAACGAGGTCCCCCACGACAAGGTCCGCGGCGTCGAAGAGCGCCGGACCTTCTGGGAGTCCATGCTCGGCATCGGGTACGTCATCGTCAGGTCCGGACACGGGAGTGGCCTTGCCGTCACCATCGGCGGTATCTACGATTCGGACGAGTTCGCGAACACCATCCGGATGCAACTGGGGTCTCACGACCACGCCGAGGACGAGGAGGCGGACCTCGTTCCCGGCCCAGAAGCGTAGGCGGCGACCATCACGTCAGGACACCATCTCCGACGACGACCCCTCGAACGACGAACAGCGCTATCCCGTTCCGCCGTGAACCGCTGTCCATGTACGAGCGCGTACTTCACCCCACCGACGGCAGCGACGCAGCCGACGTCGCCGCGGCCGACGCCCTGGAACTGGCCGAGCGGTACGACGCCCCGCTCCACGTCCTCTACGTCGTCGACGTGACGGTCGGCCGCGCGACCGACGCCTACGCCGGCCAGGTCGTCCAGGAACTGGAGACCATCGGTCGGGAACACGTCGACTCGGTCACCGGGCGCGCTCGCCGGGCGGGCCTGGACGTGACGAGCGAAATCGTGGAGGGAACGCCCGCCTCGACCATCGTCGAGACGACCCGGCCGGGGGACGTCGTCGTCATGGGGACCCACGGCCGGAGCGGCCTCGACCGCTACCTCGTCGGCAGCACGACGGAGAAGGTGATCCGGAGCGTCGACGTCCCCGTGTTGACCGTCCCGCTATCGCGGGCCGAACGCGAGGAGTCCGGGTGAGAACGGCCGGGTGAGACCAGTGCGGCCGAGCGCCGTCCCCGTTCTCGCCCACCACTATCAGTCGTCGGCAGACCGCGGCGTGACTGAGCGCGCCTGGCTCGTCTGCGTTATCTCGAAGACGGTCATCAGGTCCGTTCGGGAGACAAGGCCGACCAGAGTCCCGTCCGCGTCGGTGACGAGGATCCGCCCGATCCCTTCGCGCTGGAGGGTGTTCAGCGCCCTGGCTGCCTCCGACGTCGGCGAGACCGTCACGAGATCTGTCGACATGACGTCACCGACCGTTACCAGGTCGCGTTCGCTCGGTGCCTTCACCTGAACGTCTTCGAGCGTGACGATTCCAACCAGTGTGCCGCCGTCGAGGACTGGATAGCCGGTGTGGCGTTCGCGTACCATCCGGTCGAGGAGGTCCTCGATCGACGTCTCGGACGTGATCGTGTCGAGTTCGGCGGCGGGTGTCATTATCTCGCCGACGGTCAGCCCCTCGAAGGCGGCCTCCATGACGACCTGCTGGGTCTCGCTGGTCGCGGCGACGAAGATGAAGAAGGCGATCACGATCCAGAAGAGGTTGAGCGTGAGGATGCCGGCGATACCGAGGAGGAAGGCGAACCCCTTGCCGACCGCCGCGGCGATGCGGGTGGCCCGGAGACGTGACCGATTCCGGGAGAGCAACGCCCGTAGCACCCGTCCGCCGTCCATCGGGAACCCCGGTAACATGTTGAACGCCGCGAGGACGACGTTGAGGACGGCGAGGTAGCCGACGACGAACAGCGCGGCGGGTAGCTCGGCCGGGAGCGCGGTGAAGAGCCCGTAACAGGCGAGACCGAGAATCACGCTGACGACCGGTCCGGCGACCGCGATGGCGAGTTCCTGGCGCCAGTCGTCGGGGAACTCGGCGAACTGGGCGAGGCCGCCGAGGAACCACAGCGTGATCGATTCGATCTCCAGTCCGTACCGGCGCGCCACGAGCGAGTGGCCCAGCTCGTGCAGGAGGACGCTCACGAACAACCCGAGGGCCGCACTGACGCCGAGGAACCAGGGGAGCTGGCCGTCCGTGAGTTCGTCGGGAGCGATGGCCGTGCCGAAGAGCTGGTTCAGCAGGTCGACGGTCGGCGTCACCTGCGTCCCGATGAGATACGCCAGCAGCGGGAGGACGAGCAGAAAGGAGGCGCCGAGCTTGATCGGGATGCCGAACAGCGAACCGACGCGAAGACTTGCCATATCCGGTATTCGGGCCAGAGACCAATGAACTCCATGGCTGACCCGCTGTGCTGGCTCCCGTGGCGTTCGGCCCCCTGGTGACCCGCTATCGACCCTCGTTTCTCGGTCCAGACTCCTCTCCCGCTTCGGTCGAAATTCGCTATTAATCGCTTCTAACTCCGGTTTTCGACCGATTCAGCGTTAGAACGGTCCAGATTTTCGCCGGCGACGCAGCGGCCTTCCCGAACCGGGTTCAGAGAGGCCCGGGGGTCGAAATTTTCGGATATTTGCTATCGCGGTATACAGTTTACGAGAACGGTGTGAAACGGCGATTCCAGGCGGCTTGGGGAATATGTAAGGCGGTTCCGACCGATTTACCGACCATGACCCTCCGGTCACCGCCGCTGCATTCGACCCACGAGCGGGCCGACGCGAGCTTCACCGACTTCGGCGGCTGGGAGATGCCCGTCGAGTTCGACTCTATCCGGACCGAACACGCTGCAGTCCGGGAGTCTGCGGGCAAGTTCGACGTTTCGCACATGGGGGAAATCGTCGTTTCGGGCCCCGACGCCGCTCGCCTCACCCAGCTACTCACCACTAACGACGTGACGGAGCTCGATCCCGGCGAGGCCCACTACGCAGCCATCACGCGCGACGACGGGGTGATGATCGACGATACGGTGGTCTACCGCCTCCCCGAATCGGTCGACGGCGACTACCTGTTCGTCCCGAACGCGGGCCACGACGACGAGATGGCCGCCCGCTGGCGGGACCACCGGGACGACTGGGGCCTGGACGCCGACGTCGACAATCGTACGACACAGTACGCGATGATCGCCCTCCAGGGCCCAGAGGCCGAGGAACTGCTCGCCGACGAGACCGACCTCGACCTGGACGACCTCTCGCGGTTCGACCTGGCCGACGGGTCGGTGGCCGGCGTCGAGACGCTCGTCGCGCGCACGGGGTACACCGGCGAGGACGGCTTCGAGCTGGTCTGCCCCTGGGACGAGACCGTGACGGTCTGGAACGCGCTCGAGTGCCAGCCCTGCGGCCTGGGCGCCCGCGACACCCTCCGCCTGGAGATGGGCTATCTCCTATCCGGACAGGACTTCCACCCCGAGGACGAGCCCCGGAACCCCTACGAGGCGGGCATCGGCTTCGTCGTCAAACTCGACACGGAGTTCGTCGGCCGCGACGCCCTGGAGGGGGTCGACGCCGAGGGCCCAGACGAGAAACTCGTGGGGCTCTCGCTCATCGACCGCGGCGTCCCCCGACAGGGCTACGAGGTGACTGACGCCGACGGCGAGCACCTCGGGCACGTCACGAGCGGGACGATGAGTCCGACGCTGGGCGACCCCATCGCGCTGGCGTACCTCCCCACCGACGCCGTCGAATCCGGAAAGACCGTCCGCGTGGTCGTCCGCGGCGAACCGAAGAAGGCACGTATCAGGGCCACCCCATTCCTCGACAGATGAGCTTCGACGTCCCAGACGACTGTCTGTTCCTCGAATCACACGAGTGGGTCCGCGAGACGGACGGGACCGCCCGAATCGGCATCTCCGCGTTCGCCCAGGACGAACTCGGCGACGTCGTCTTCGTCGAGTTGCCTGGCGAGGGCGAGGACCTGGCAGCGGGCGACGACTTCGGCGTCGTCGAGTCGATCAAGGCGGTCTCGGACGTCTACGCGCCCGTCTCCGGCACGGTCACCGCCGTGAACGGCGACCTGGTCGACCAGCCGGAACTGGTCAACGAAGACCCCTACGGCGACGGCTGGCTGATCGAGGTGGAGCTATCCGAGGAGAGCGAACTGGACGACCTGCTCTCTCCCGACGACTACCGCGATCAGATCGAGTAGCGTTCCGGTCGCCTGTTTTCCTCAGGTACGTGCGAACTCCCTGCGCAGAGCGGCGTGAGGACTCGAAAGGCCACAGTGAAATAGCGCGGGCCGCTAAATCGCCCCAATGACGCGCGTCACGGGAGGCTGTTCTGATGTCTGAGGGAAGCCCCTACGCACCGCACACGCCGGAAACGACCGCGGAGATGCTGGAAGCGGTCGGCGTCGAGACCGAGGCGGACCTGTTCGACATCCCGGAGCCGGTCCGGTTCGACGACGAGTTCGGCATCGAGGCTCGCTCTGAGCGCGAGACACGCCGGCACGTCGAGCATATCCTGGAGCGGAACGACGACGTGATTGAGTTCCTCGGGCGGGGTCACTACGACCACTACGTCCCCTCCGTGGTCGACGACCTGGCGGGCCGCTCGGAGTTTCTCACCTCCTACACGCAGTACCAGCCCGAGGTCGCACAGGGGTTCCTGCAGGCGCTGTTCGAGTTCCAGTCGATGCTGGTCGAACTGACGGGCCTCGACGTCGCGAATTGCTCGACCTACGACGCGGCCACGGCGCTGGGCGAGGCGGCAACGCTCTCCCAGCGCGTCCGGAGCGTCTCGGGCGAGCGTGTCCTGGTTCCGGACCTCCTCCGCGAAGGAAAACGGGAGGTACTGGAGAACTACGCTGCCGGCCCGGGCATCACGGTCGACACCTACCCGATGGACGACGGGAACGCGGACGTCGACGGCCTCGCGGAGGCGCTCGACGACGACGTGGCCATGGTGTACGTCGAGAACCCGACGGTCCGAGGGACCATCGAGGAGAACCTCTCGACAATCGGCAATCTCGCCGACGACCACGGCGCGCTGTTCTGCCTGGGATCCGACCCGGTCGCGCTCGCGTTGCTGGAAGAACCCGGCGCCGTCGGCGCCGACGTGGTGGTCGGCGACGCGAGCACCCTGGGGACGGGCACGGCCTACGGGATGGGCCTCGGACTGTTCGTCACCCACGAGGACTATCTCCGACAGGTGCCCGGTCGGCTCGTCGGTGCGAGCGACGACGACTCGGGGCGACGGGCCTACACCCTCACGCTCCAGACGCGCGAACAGCACATCCGTCGCGAGCGCGCCACCTCGAACATCTGCACGAACCAGGCCTGGGTCGCCCTGCGGACGGCCATCCACGCCGCCTGGCTCGGTCCGGACGGACTGGTGGACCTCGCTGAGACGTGCGTCACGCGAGCGCGCGACCTCGCAGCGCGACTCGACGAGATCGAGGGCGTCAAAGCCCCGGTTCACGACCGCCACCACTTCCGGGAGTTCGTCGCCCGGACCGACCAGCCCGCGGCCGCGGTGCGCGCGGACCTCGCAAAAGAGGGATACGCCGTCCACGCCGTAGGTGAACACCTGATTCAGGTCTGTGCCACCGAGACGACGGAGCACGTGACGGACGGCTTCGTCGCTGCGTTCGAGGAGGTCGCGCGATGACGAGATACGACCAGGCACGCTGGATCGACGACGAGGACGGCGAGGCGTACGAACCCTTGCTCTCCGAGAAGGCGACGAAGACGGTCGAAATCGGTGGCGGTGGTTGTGGCGACGACGGCCAGAGAGACGGTGACGTCGGATCGGACGGCGACGGTGACGGCGACCGGGGAGACGGCGACGGTCGTGACGGCGTCCTCCCAGACGACCTCACCCGGGACTCGCTCGAACTGCCGGCTGTCTCCGAGCCGGAGATCGCGCGCCACTACACCCGGCTCTCCCAGATGAACTACGGCGTCACCTCGGGCCCGTTCCCGCTCGGCTCGTGTACGATGAAGTACAACCCTCCGGTGACGGAGGATCTGGCCGCCCTGCCGACGGCCGCCGTCCATCCCGACCGACCGGAGCGGTACGTCCAGGGGACGCTGGAGATCATGCACGGCCTCCAGGACTATCTTGGCCGCATCGGCGGGATGGACGCCGTCTCGCTCCAGCCGCCGGCGGGCGCGGCGGGCGAGTTCGCCGGCATCCTCGTCGCGAAGGCCTACCACGAGGCAAACGGGAACGACCGGTCGGAAGTCGTGATCCCCGATTCGGCCCACGGGACCAACTTCGCCAGCGCGGCGCTGGCCGGCTACGACGTCGTCGAACTCCCCTCCGACGACGGCCGTGTCGACGTCGACGCGCTCGAGGCCGCTGTCGGCGACGACACCGCCGCGCTGATGCTGACCAACCCCAACACGCTGGGGCTGTTCGAGCGCGACATCGAGGCGATCGCCGACCTGGTCCACGACGCTGGCGGCCTGCTGTACTACGACGGCGCCAACCTCAACGCCCTGCTCGGGCGAGCACGGCCCGGCGACATGGGCTTCGACGTGATGCACTACAACGTCCACAAGACGTTCGCGACGCCCCACGGCGGCGGCGGGCCCGGCGCCGGCCCCATCGGCGTGGCCGAACGGCTCGAACCGTACCTGCCGGCGCCCCGCGTCAGGGAACGGGGCGGTAAATTCGAACTGTTCGACCCGGCGGACTCCGTCGGCAAGGTCCACGGCTTCCAGGGCAACTGGCCCGTGTTGCTGAAGGCTTACGCCTACATCGCGCGCCTCGGTGACGACGGCCTCGCGGACGCCAGCGCGAAGGCCGTCCTGAACGCGAACTACCTCGCGTCGCAACTCTCCTACGACGTCCCGTTCGGCCCGTTCCACCACGAATTCGTCGCCTCGGCCGGTGACCAGGACGCCGCCGACGTCGCCAAGCGGATGCTCGACTACGGCGTCCACCCGCCGACGACGAAGTGGCCCGAAATCGTCCCGGAGGCGCTGATGACCGAACCGACCGAAATCGAGAGCAAGCACACGCTCGACCAGCTCGCCGCCGCCTTCGACGCGGTCGCGGGCGAAGACGACGACGCGCTCGCGTCCGCGCCGACCCGGACGGCCGCCGCGCGCATCGACCAGGTCTCGGCCGCACGAGACCCGCGGCTCTCCTGGCGCGAACTGTCCGAGTGAGGACACCGCCGGCGGGGCGCTTCACCTCCCGTCGCTTCAACGGTCATGCCGTCGACGTACCGGGAGAGCCGTGGGTGGATAGTGATGCCGCGAGAGAAGCCTGCGATTGTTGAGAGTGAACGCCAGCCGTGTACCGCCCGACGGCGGTCAGGCGACTGCGTTCCGGATGTTCTCGGCGAGCGTCTCGTACTGTTCGGTGCCCGTCCCCTTCCGGACGAAGCCGGTCACGCACTCCTTGCCCGGCGAGTCGTCAATTTCGGTCTCGTCACGGCCGGTAAACAGGAAGAAGGGGACCTCACGACCGGCCTCGCGCACGCGCTGGCACAGTTCCAGCCCGTTGAGGTCCGGCATGGTCAGGTCGCTGACGACGGCGTCACATTCGCCGTCGATGATGCGCTCGGCCGCTCGCTCGGGGTCCATCTCCGAAGTCACGGACAGTCCGTCCTGTCGGTCGAGAAAGGTCTCGGTGATGTCGAGGACGTCTGCCTCCTCGTCGACGACGAGTACTTCGATTGCCATTGGTTATTTCTTGGAGACTTTTCCCGTTAAAACCTGCTGATCACCGTCTCGCCGCCAGATATTCCACGATCGACGTATCAACATTCGACTATGTCGGCGTCAGCGGGATCGACGGCTCGGTGGGCTGGGTGGCGGGACAGGGGTCGGACTGGTGTGCGTGTTCGCCGATGGCTATCCGGAGCTATATCGTTCTGACCGGTGGCTCCCAGTCGTCGTCGAAAGCGTCGGTCCAGTTTGGATTCACGTGGTGATCATCCTACCCCACTGGCAAATGCGCAGCTATGAGGGCTATCGAGCAGGATCGAGTTGTGGAGAACGCTCCGTACGGTACCGAGCTCCCGGGTCGGGGCGTTCAGGCCGAGACGCTGGTGTCGACGGTCTCGTCGATCCGGACGAAGCCGTAGTCGCATTCACCACAGTTCCACTTCACCTTCTCGCCGAGGTGCATCTCGGTGCTCGCGACCCGCCAGAACGTCTGTTCGCCACCGCAGTCCGGGCAGTAATGCTGCATTTCGAGGGCCATAGCGGACGTTTTTCCCCGTCGCAGTTCAAACTCCCGGTTTGGAAGCGATGAATTCCATTTCGCTATATCAAATCGGCCCGGCGCAGCTTGCGGTTCCCCGTCTATCCCAAGCTACCGTCGGCCTGTTAACGAGCCGTAGACGGTTTATTAGCCACATTGCACGTTCGATTCTCTATATTTCTATTGAACACAACTGATAAGGGCTCTGAAAATAGAGGGGTGATCGATGGTACGATCAGGTGGGTTACGTATCGAATTCACCGCCACAGGCGGTGAACGGGTGGAATCGGGGGTCGGATCGAGGCTGCAGGCGGGGACTGAAGACCGAGCGGGGGTGCACCGTGGCGGGTGAGGATCGGGACGCCGTGGTCGTTCCGGCCTCGCGGTATCCGCACGGCTACGCGTCGGTCCGGTCGTTCGGTCGGACCGACGTCCACACTATCGTCGCCGTCTCGGACGACAACCTCCCGGTCACCGCGTCGCGCTACTGCGACGAAGTGGTCCGGGTGCCGCCGTCGCACGACGTCCTGGCCTACAGAGACGCACTGCTGGGCATCGCCGCCCGGCCGGAGGTGCGGACGATCATCCCGCACCGCCCGCAGGGCCCCTACGTCCTCTCGAAGTTCTACGACGCGTTCGACCGCCACGTCGACCTGGTCGTCCCGCCGCTCGACACGTTGAAAGCCGTCCACGACCGCAAACGACTCGCGGAAATCGCAACGGACGCCGGCGTCGCCGTCCCGGAGACGCGGCTCCTCGAGGACGCGGTCGACTGGGACGTCGACCGGATCGTCAAGTCCCGGTACAACCTGCTCGTCGACGAGTACGTGGACTCCTTCGGGCCAGGTGAGTCTCACATCGCCAAACCGACGTACCACTTCCGCGCCTCTGAGGTCCTCGATACGGACGGCATTCGCGCGGAGATGCAACACGAACCGATCGTCCAGGAGTACGTCGACGGCACCGACGAGTACGTCTTCGGGGCGCTGTACGACCACGGCGACCCGCTGGCGACGTTCCAGCACCGCCAGCTTCGCGAGGACTCCTACACCGGCGGCGGCGGGGTCTACCGCGAGACTGTGGACGTCCCGGAACTGGCCGAGGCCGGGCGCGCCATCCTGGACGAACTCGAGTGGCACGGGCTCGCCTGCATCGAGTACATCGAGGACGCGGAGACCGGTGAGTTCTCGCTCGTCGAAATCAACCCGCGGACGTGGCAGTCGCTCGCCTGCGCGACCCGGGCCGGCGCGGACTTCCCGTACTGGTACTGGCTGCAGGCGACCGGGCGGCCGGAACGGATCTACCCGGAGTACGAGGTCGGCGTCGGGACGCACTACCTCTTCGGCGAACTCGAACACCTCGTCAGCGTCGCGCGCAAGCGCTCCTCGCTCGTCGACCGGCCGTCGCTGTCCTCGACCGCGCTCGGCATCGCTCGCTCCTGGGTCGAGACGACGGGGTTCGACTACCTCCACCTCGACGACCCGTTGCCGGTCGTCAGGCAGGCCCTCACTGCGAGTTCCGGCGCGGTAGACCGTCGGATCGAGTAGTCCCCGACCAGCCCGTCGACGTTCTGGCCAGACTCGCCTGTATCGATTCGTCTTCATCGACTCGATTCGTTCGGCTCAATTCGTTCGGCTCGACTCCTTCGGCTCGACACCTTCGACTCCACTCGTCCGCGAGAAAACGGGAACGGCGAGGGCTCAGAGCGGTCGCGTGCCGACCTCGTCGCTCCTCGTCCCGGCCGTCGGCGTCTCCGGAACGACCGGCGCGTCGTCGTCGTCGCCAGACGGGGCGAGGTGGTCGGTGAGGGGCATCTCCAGCAGCGTCAGCAGCGAGTACAGGGTCGTATGGTTGTCCTCGCTCACCTGGTGAGACTGGAACGTCTCCCGGACGCCGTCGTAGTCGAGGAACGGGAGGCTGCGGATGAGGTCCTCGTTCTCGCGGATGGCGTCGATGGCGAAGGGGAACGCCCGGAGCAACTCGCGGCGGTCCGGCCACGGCCTGTGGTCGAGATGGGGGGCCGGGACGGGTTCGTCGCAGACGTGTTTCCGGTAGAGCCCGTTCAGGTTCTTCCGGACGTACGCGACCGGGAACGACGTCGACGGCGGGACGCCGGTCCCCGCGTGGGGGATGTCGGCGAGGGCCGGGTCGACCGTCCGGAGTCCCGCGCCGACCAGGTCGCGTCGCAACATGTACTTCACCGGGACCTGTTGCTGGAGGTCGAGCAGTCGGTTGTCCAGGAACGGCGTCCGGTAGGGTCGAATCTGCGTGAGGCTTCGCGAGAAGATGGCCTCGGTGTCGGCGCTCAGCGGGTAGTAGTCGCCGTACATCACCAGGTCACGCAGTGACTCGTAGCGAACCCCGTGGCTGACGACGCCGCCGTCGGCCGTCGGCCGGATACCGTCGGCGACGACGTCGGAAAGCGACAGGTCCGGCGTGAAGTAGGGTATCTCACCGCGGTCACCGGTCTTGGTCGCGACGTAGTCCGCCACGTCGTCGACTCGTCGACCGATCGGGACCGAGAGTTTGCCCACGGGCCCGAGCGAGTAACTCCTGGTCTGGATGGGACCGCCACCGAACAGCATGTCCGCGAACAGCCCCGAGACGAGGACGTCGACCTCCTCGCGGATCTCTTCCTCGAACTCCGCACAGTAGGCCTGGTCGAACCAGCCGCTGAAGTTCGAGAGCGGTGGCGTGGTTCCGAGGGACCTGGCCTCGTGGACGTCGTCCCGGTAGAGCGGGTGGAAGTCGTCGCCCGCCGTCTCGGCGACGTGCCTCGCGACCCTGGTCTCCCTGTTGTTCCAGTCGGTGACGTGGAACGCGGTGACGGGCTGGTCGATGCAGGCCTCGACGAGGCGGGAGTCACTGCCGCCGCTCAACAGCAGGCCGTAGTCGAGGTCGTCGCGCGTCCACTCCTCGAAGATGGTCCGGAGCGTCTCGGTGAGACGGTCGACGAACCACGAGGCGGACCTGTTCACCGGCTCGTAGTGGGGCCGCCAGTAGGATGCCTCGTTCATCGTCAGGTCGTCGAGGTCGATCGACGTGACCGACGCCGGCTGGAGCTCTCGAACGCCCGAAAGCGGCGTCTCCACGCCGAACACGCGCCGGAGCGCCAGGTACTCCTGCAAGTACGGCTCCTGAAACGCCACGTCGACGTCGGGGTGATGCGGCAGCGCCTGCAGGTTCGAGGCGAAGACGAACGTATCCTCGTCCGGGCGCGCGTAGTATATGGGTCGCGTCCCAACCCGGTCGGTGACGAAGGAGACGACGTCTGCGGTCCGGTCGTAGACGACGAGCGCGAAGTCGCCGTTGAGCGCTTCGACCATCTCGATGCCGTGTTCCCCGTACAGGTGGGCACAGAAGCTCGCACTCGTGCCCACGTCCTGTGGTCGCGGGGTGTAGTCCTCACCGCTCCCGTGGCCGTAGACGTCCCCCCAGACCCACACGAGTGTGTCCTCTCCCGTCGCGAAGACGGGCTGGTCGCCCGCGAGCCGCGGGTGACAGGACACCACCAGTTCGACGTCCTCGTCGGCGTACGAATCCGTTCGCTCGTCGTCGCGCCAGGTCACCCACTCGGTCATTTCGTCGGGGAGTTCACTATCCGTCCCGAGTACCCCACAGAGTCCCACCATCCGTCTAGTGCGTCCCCGGTGACGTTCGGTCGTCCCCCACCATCCCTCTGCCAGTCAGTGCCGGTAGTCCAGCTCTACTCATTCCTCGATTTCACCGTAAGAGCTAATAACGCTTTTAATTAACGGTTAAAACTTTCATACGTATTATGATTAATCGGGCGTAAGAAACCTGCCAGTTGTGACGTGGCGCCGCGTCAATCGCCGGACGAAAGCCCTGGGCGTGCACTTCTAAGTGTGTACCGTGCGACGATAGCCTATGCCTATCTACACCGGTCGCGGCGACGAGGGCCAGACCGACCTCCGGACGATGGACCGGGTGTCGAAGGACAGCCGTCGCATCGAGGCCTACGGCACCGTCGACGAGGTCAACGCGCTCGTCGGGTCGGTCAGGCCCACGGGCTACGACGACGTCGACGACCAGTTGCGCGAGATCCAGAACCACCTCCACGTGGTCCAGGCGGACTTCGCCAACCCCGACCCCGACGAGGACGACCCGCAGGTCGCGGAGGACCACGTCGACGACCTGGAGACGTACATCGACGCCGCAGACGACGAACTCGAACCGCTCACGTCCTTCATCCTGCCCGGGGGGTCCGACTCCGGTGCAAAACTTCACCACGCACGCGCTGTCTGTCGCCGTGCCGAACGACGCGCCGTCTCGCTCGCGGCCGAGGAGTCGATCAACGAGACTGCCGTCGCCTACCTGAACCGCCTCTCTGACGCGCTGTTCACGCTCGCCCGCCTCGTCAACCAGCGCGACGACGTCCCCGAAGAGAACCCCGAGTACTGAGTTCTCGGAGTCCGACCACGACCCGTCACACCCCTCCTGGCCTTCGAACTGGATAGAAACGCCTTTGGCCCGGACAGACGCATCGAAGCACATGAGCAACGGGGACGACGCCGAAGACGCCGACGGCGACGAGTCGGCCGCCGCCGAAGGGCCCGTCGTGACGTTCGAGCAGCGGCTCGACGACACGGCGGCCGACCTCGAGGCAGCGGAGACCGAGGCGGACCTGGACGACGTCGAGGCGGAACTCGACGGCATCGAGTCCGACCTCGAAGCCGCCGACCTGCCCGAACCGGACGAGGACGAGGAGGATGCCGAGGACCCGCGGGAAGACCTCGAATCACGGCTCTCGGACCTCCGCGACGACCTGGAGTCCCAGCGCGGCCCGTACGTCGAGGACGTCGCGGCCGTCGTCGAGGACGCCGAGGCCACTGTCGCCGACAGCGAGTGGACGGCCGACGGCGAGGGCCAGGCCATCGCCGCCGTCGAAGACTTCCTCGAGACCGTCGACGAGTACGTCACCGTCGCGGTCTCGGCCGGGAACACCACCGACGACGCGGCCACCGCGCTGGAGGCCGTCGCCGGGACCATCGCGGACTCCGGACTCGACCCCGACGACGACAGCGAGGAGATCGCGGCCCTGCTGGAGGCCGCCGAGACGCTCGAAGACGACCTGGAGGCCGCCGAGACCTGGCAGGACCTGACCGTCCAGGAGCAACTCGCGGCCCAGGGGTTCTACGACGTCCTGACCAACGAGAACCGCAAGGACTTCCCGCCGGAGTGGAACGCCATCAAGCTCTACGCCAACGACGGCGAGGTCGAGCCCATCCTGCTGGCGCTGGACAAGCTCGGCGACTCCGACTTCTTCGAGGAGTACGTTTTCGACCAGCTGCTGCACATGGGGAAAGACGCCGCGTCCGCCTTCGACGAACTCCACCAGCGCGCCCAGAAGCGCAACAAGGCGCCCATCGAGATCCTCGGAAAGATCGGCGACCCCCGCGCCGCCGAGACGCTCCACGACTTCATCGACGGGGACGGCGACGCGTCGCTCCAGAAGATCGTCCTGCGCGCGCTGGGCGAGATGGGCAGCGAGGAGTCGACCCAGCCGGTCGCCAACCGCCTCGACGCCGACGACCCGGAGATTCGGTCGATGGCCGCCCGCGCGCTGGGACTGCTCGGCGACACGCGCGCCATCCAGCCCCTCTCGAACGTTCTGGAAGACGACGACGAGGACACCGTCCGCGCCTCCGCGGCGTGGGCGCTTCGCCAGATCGGCACCGAGCGCGCCCTCGAGGTCGCCGGCGAGTACACCGACGACCGCGCGTACCTCGTCCAGGCCGAGGCCGAGAAGGCCGCCGGCGTCTGAACTGCGAGCGACCCGTTTCTGGCTACTATCCCGAGTTCCGTTCTCTCCGAGCCTTTATCCCCGATGAGGGGACCAGACCGTCGCGATGCGAAGACTGCTGGTCGCCCTCGTCCTCGTTAGCTGTCTCCCAGCGACGGCGATGGGCGTCGGTGCGTTGGCCGTCCCAGGCGCGACACCGGTCGGGTCTCAACCCGTCATCGTCGAACTGTACCCGAATCCCATCGCCGACGAGGACGCTGGCGAGTACGCTGTCGTCTCGCTGCCTTCCGACGTCGACCCCGCCGACTACGTCTTCACCGACGGCGAAGTGACGGTATCGCTGGCCAACGCGTCGGCCGGCGCGCGCGTCGCCGTCGCCAACGATCGACGCGCTGCGAACCTGACCGACCACTCGCTACTCGTCGATTCGTCGCTCTCGCTGGCGAACGGTGGTGAGGAGGTCTGGATCGAACGGAACGGTACCGACACGAACGCCACCGTCGTGCACGAACGCCGCTACCGCGACGCGCCCGAGGGCGAGGTTGCCACCTGGAACGACTCTCGGATCCGCTGGCGCCAGATCGGTGCGACAGACAGGCCCGTGGTTCGCGGTGGCCCAGGTCGGGTCCGCGCGTTCGTCCTCCCCGACTCCCCCGGCGTCCCGGTCGAGACGCTCCGTGACGCCGACCGGCGGATACTCCTGGCCGGATACACGCTCGTCTCCGACAGGGTCGTCGACGCGCTGACGCGCGCACACGAACGTGGCGTCACCGTCCGCGTCCTGCTGGAGGGCGAGCCGGTCGGCGGGCGGATGCGACGGGAGGCCGACCTCCTCGACCGCCTCGCCGCCGCGGGCGTCGACGTCCGACTCGTCGGCGGCGAGCACGCCCGTTACGACTACCACCACGCGAAGTACGCCGTCGTCGACGACCGCGCGGTCGTGATGACCGAAAACTGGAAGCCGGCGGGCACGGGCGGGAACAGTAGCCGCGGCTGGGGCGTCGTGACCGACCAGCCCCGCGTCGTCGACGGGCTGGAAGCGACCTTTCGCGCGGACGCGGGCTGGCGCGACGCCAAGCCCTGGGACGAGTTCCGGCGCGGACGCCAGTTCGAGCGCGGTGAACGCTCCGTCGGTGAGTATCCGACGCGGTTCGAATCTACCAGGGTCGGCGTCGACCGGGCCGACCTGCTGGTCGCGCCCGACAACGCACAGGACAGACTCGTCCGGACCATCGACTCGGCCGACGATTCCGTTGACGTCGTCCAGGTCACCCTCGGCGACTGGGACTCCCCGCTCGTCGTGGCCCTCAGGCGGGCCGCCCGCTGCGGCGTCGACGTCCGCCTCTTGCTCGGCAACGCCTGGTACAACCGCGAGGACAACCAGGCGCTGGCCGACCGCTTCGACGAGTGGGCGAGCGACCGGGACGTCTCACTCACGGCGAAGCTCGCGGAACCGGGGAATCGCTACGAGAAGATCCACGCGAAGGGCGCCGTCATCGACGACGACCGGGTCGTTCTGGGGAGTCTGAACTGGAACGAACAGGCGGCGACCAGCAATCGGGAGGTAATCCTGCTCCTCTACGGTGACGAGGCGGCCGACTACTACGGGGAGGTGTTCGACGCGGACTGGAACGGTGGGAAGCCGGGATTGCCGGTCGGTCTGATCGGAGCCGTCGTGGGGTGCCTGATCGTGGCCGGTCTGGTCGTTCGGCGTCTGGAGTTCGAGGGATGACGTACTGGTCAGTACAGGTGAGCTACGTACCGATCAGGGTTTGTGGACTTTCCAGCCGTGAGCATGAAAATGAACACGTCGAAAGCCCTCGGCGTGCTCGCCTCGCGCGGACCACGCTGCGCTCCTCGCTACGCTGCGGTGCTTACGGGTCCGTGCTTCGGCGACCGCGCCTCGCCCTTTCAGTCCCCCAGGGTCCGCGTTGCTCGCGCACGGAGGCGCTCGCGATTGACTCCCCCACGCCTCCCCGGTCGCGCCTGGCGGCGCGACACGCTTCCTGACCGCTCGGCAACCGCCCGGCCGGGAGCGGCGTTTATGCCGCGACCAGGGGAAGGGCAGGGCTGCGGTGCCGTCCTGGCGGACTGAAAGGGCGAGGTGCGGTCCGGGAACCCCGGTCCACCAAGCACCGGAGCGCAGCGAGGAGCGCAGGTGGGCCGCGGGACCGGAGCGCGCCGAGGGCTTTCTGGGTGTTGGCGGTCTCGTTTCTTTCAGCACCAGCTCAGAAGAACCACCCGAGCAATTCACACCCAGACTCACCACGACGAAAACGAAACCGCAGATCCGAAAAAACTAGCCGAAACAGCTAGTCGTCCGAGAGAGCGCCGGAGTGCTGCAGGTCCTCGTCGATTTCGGCGTCGGCCATCTTCTCGACGAGCGCGTCGATGACCTCCTCGCGCATGCCCTCGACGAACTTGATGGAGCCGACGACGAGGTGGCCGCCGCCGGAGACGCCGCCGCCGGCGATTTCGTCGGTGAGTTCGGTGACGTACTCGGGGATGTCGAGGCGGACGCCGTCAGAGCGGAGGACGGCGAAGTCGGGGCCGTACCCAATGGTGATGACGGGGTCGCCGGTCTCTTCGACCTTCTGGTCGTGGATCTTGCCGGTCGTCTTCCCGGGCGCGGGGTAGGTAAAGCGGTAGGCGTGGTTCTCGACGTCGAGGCGGTAGAGGTGGGCCCCGCTGTCGAGGGTCTCGTGTTCGACGTGGCTCGTGGCGGCGTCGAGTTGCTCCTCGACGTCGCGCTCGGCGCGGGTCGCCAGGAACTCGACGATCTCCTCGTGGCGGTCGCGGTCGTCGCAGTCGACGTTGAGCACGTCGTTAATGAGTTCGCGGCCGTCGCTGTAGCGCAGCCAGTGGGTGGCGTAGTCCAGCGCCTCGCCGACGTCCTTGAGGTCCTGCTCCTCGTACCCCTCCTCCTTGGCCAGGTCGACGTAGTCGGGCATCGCCTCGCCCTCGGAGCGGTCGGAGACACCGGCAACGGCGGGGACGTGGCGGAGGTCGTCGGTCAGCGACGGGTCGATCATCCGGGCGAGCTCGACGCACATCATCCCCGTCGTGATGCGGTAGTCCTCGTCGTGGAGGTAGGGGTTGACGTGTTCGTCGATGAGCGGCTCGACGGCCTCGGGGTCTGGGTGGTGGTGGTCGACCACGAGGATGGGGATGTCGTAGTGGCGGAGGTTGCGGTAGGCGGGCGTGTCCTCCTCGGTGCTCCCGTTGTCGAGCATGCACAGCATCGGGAGCTTCTGGCCGTGGCGCTCGCGGTTCTCGAGGGCGAAGTTGAGGTCGCGCGTGACGTCCTCGAGTTCGTAGAACGGTGCCTTGCTGGGCAGGCGCTTGAGCATGTGGCGGGGCGCCTCGTCGTCCTGGTAGTGTTCGGCGATGAACCGTTCGAGGGCGAGCTGGAGCGGGACGCTGGCACAGAGGCCGTCGCCGTCGGCGTGGTGGCGCAGGCGGATGGGCCGACCTTCCAGCACTGTGCGGCGGAGTCGCCGGGCGACGTCGCGGAGGTCGTCCCAGAGCTTGTCGAAGGCCTCCCACTCGACGAGGGGTTCGATCTCCTCGGGCTCGGCGGCCTCGTCGAGGGCGGCGTCGAGTTCCTCTCGTACGTCGGCCGCGGTTGTCTCGTCGACGACGGTAATCTCGTTGGCCTCCAGCTGGATGCCGCCGTTGCGCTCCTCGACGTGGCCGGCGAGTCGGACGATTTCGCCGAGTTCGACGTCGGGGTAGGCGCGGACGCCGGCTTCCTCGAAGGCGGCACACGGCACGATGCCGGAGCCGTCGCGTACCTGGAAGATGGTCGGCCCGCCGGTCTGGTTGATCTGGAGCACTTCGCCGGTGACGACTACGGTTTCGCCGGTCATCCCCTCCAGGTCGGCGACGTCCGCCTCGTCACCGTGGGCGCGGTACTGAGTCTCGTACTCGACGATTTCGACTTCGTCGAAGCTGACGTCGCCGTCCTCGCGGACCTCACCGAGTTCGACGACGATCTCGTCGCCGACTTCGGGGTCAGAGCGGAGGTTCGACGCGTGGACGAGTCCGGAGACCGGCCCGGAGAGGTCGACGAAGACGCCGTACTCCATGACGCCGTTGACGGTTCCGAGATACAGTTCACCCTCCTCGACGTCGTCGAGGGTACAGCTATCGGCGAGTTCGTAGACGACGGCTTCCGCCTCGGAAGCCTCTGCACCGTTTCCGGTGCCAGTGGGCGGAGACATTTGACCATTCTTCGGCGTTGCCGGGTTTTTAAGCTTCGGTATGTCTCTGGGTGTTCTGATCCGTGACTGTGCTCGCTACTGCTGTTGACGGTCACGCGACGGCGTACAGTCGTCCCCAGCGCACGAACGTACGAAGCCGCCATACCCACCGTGCTTATAGCGACGTCCCAGTCGGAACGCTTAGAAAGCGGCCGGCACGAAAAAGATGCTATGCCGCTGTTTCGCTCGGGTGGAATCCTCGGCATCGCCGAGTCGGCCCTCGAGTTCGCGCTGGCAGCCTCGGAGGAGAGTCACCCGAACGAGTACATGGGGATGCTTCGCGGCGAGGACGCGAGCAAACTCGGGCTGGACGAGGACGGCACCGTCCTCACCGACGTCCTCGTCATCCCCGGGACCGAATCGAATCCCGTCAGCGCGACGGTCAAGACGAACATGGTCCCCAACGATCTGCGCGCCGCGGGGTCGGTCCACTCCCACCCCAACGGCGTCCTGCGGCCGAGCGACGCCGACCTGGCGACGTTCGGCAAGGGGAAGGTCCACATCATCGTCGGCGCGCCCTACGGCTGGGACGACTGGCAGGCGTTCGACCGCGACGGCGAACCGATCGACCTGCGGGTCCTCGACGTCGACCCGCCGGAGGAGGCCTTCTTCGACTTCGACCAGGCGGACATCGACGCCGAACTGCGGGAGGACGAGTGGTGACTTCCCGCGTCGTCGCCCAGGGAACGTTCGACATCCTCCATCCGGGGCACCTGCACTACCTGCGGGACGCGGCGGCGATGGGAGACGAACTCCACGTCATCATCGCCCGGTCCACCAACGTCACCCACAAGGCGCCGCCCATCGTCCCCGACGAACAGCGCCGGGAGATGGTCGCCGCGCTGGACCCGGTCGACCACGCTCGCCTGGGCCACCCGGACGACATCTTCGTCCCGATCGAGGAGATCGAACCCGACGTCGTCGCGCTGGGATACGACCAGCACCACGACGACGAGGCGATCGCGGCCGCCCTCGCCGACCGGGGTATCGACGCCGAAGTACGCCGGGCGTCTGGCCGGGAGACGAACGACGAGTACCTGCTCTCGACGGGACGCATCATCGACCGGATTCTCCAGGAACGGGGCTCGGACTAGCGGCGAACCGATCCGTCACTGGTGCGGAGCGCCACCGGAGCGGACGTCCGAAGATCGCTTCCACGGACATTTTGACATTCACGCGTTCGAATAGGTTCCGGCGTGCCAGGCAATTGCCGAAACGCGGAACCGCGACCGTCGTTCTCGCGAACACGATCGGCTCGACGAGGACAGTGTCAGGACGTCGTCACTCGGGGAATCACACAAACGTAAAGGAGACCACTCCCGAATATATATCCAGTTCACCACGGGTGTGGACGGTCGAAGGGTGACTGCGATGCGGCACAGGGACGGTCACGGAGCGCTATGACACGTGAAGGCAGGAAACTGCAATCGACTGCGGTTCGGAATCTGCACGCGCTCGGGTTGAGTGAGTACGCCGCGAGGACGCTCGTGGCGCTCGTGCGAATCGACGGCGGGTCCGCCCGTGAGGTGAGCGACTCGTCGTCGGTTCCACGGACGCGCGTCTACGACGCAGTCGAAGAACTCGCCGACCGGGGCTTCGTCAGGGTGCGCGAGACCCATCCCAAGGAGTTCACGCCGGTCTCTCCAAAGCGGATTCGCCGCGCGTTCTACCGCGAGTACGTCTACAGGCAGGTCGTCGCGGAACTCGGTCTGCGGGCTATCGGCGCCCCGGGCGAGGACTCCAGCGATGGCGGCCTGGTCGTCGCGACCGGGACAGAGGCGGTGGCCCGGCGCTTCCGTTCCTCGATCGCCGGGGCGAACGACCGTCTCACGTACGTCTCGGTCGGCGACGCGCCGTCCGCGGGCGTCCTCGACGCCGTCGACGCGGCCAACGACCGGGGCGTCGCGGTGCGAATCGTCGTCGTCGGGGACGCCGGACCGGTGGACGTCGATACCGCCGTCCCGGACGCGACGGTCCTGTCGGTCCGTGACACGGCGACGCCACCGAACGACCGCAGTCGCTTCCTCGTCGCCGACGACACCGTCGCGCTGCTCGGCACCTGGGTCGACGGAACGACGGAGGTGGGGCTGTTCAGCGAGGGCACCGGTTCGGACGTCGTGGCGCTCCTCCAGCAGGTCGTCGACACCTGGCTGGCGGACGCCGAGTGACCGGACCCGGCTTCCGTCTGCCAGATGATCCCATATGCAGCCCGGAAATTTATTCAGACAATCACAAAATGCTTTTCACCTGTCGTTCCGGTCGAGTGTGTATGGAAGGTGGCAGTCGAGGATGGTGGCAGCAATGAGTCAGCCGACAGACGACAGGCAACCCGAGGGGTCGGTCTGTGGTGGGGAGATGTACGAAACCGAAGTCGGAGACCGGGACCCCAGCGAGGCCGTCGTCGACGTCGTCTCGGCGATTCGCGACGTCGAGCCCGCCGACCTCGACCCGCTGTACCGGACCGTCGACCCGGACGCGCTCGATTCGCTGTGTACGAACGAAGATCTCGGTGCGCAGCCGACGATCCGGTTCGACTACGAGGGGCTGGTCGTCACCGTGAGCGCGTCGAACACGATCACCGTCGTCGAACCGTGAGCGTCCCACTCCGCTACAGGTGCTCCCAGGGAGTGCGAACGTAGCGAATCTCGTCGAAACCTGAACCCGAAAGCGATTCTTCGAAGGGGAGCGACGGTGCCGACCGGCTCAGATCAGGTCGGCGTCGGCGAGGCGCTCGACGGCTTCTTCGAGTCGTTCCTTGCTGTTCGCGTAGGAGAAACGGGCGTAGCCCGGCGTCCCGAAGGCGCTCCCGGGCACGGCCGCGACGTGGGCCTCGTCGATGGCCTCCTCGCACCAGGCGGTGTCGTCGTCGTCGACCTGGGGCATCATGTAGAACGCGCCCTGGGGCGTGGCGACGTCGACGTCGTGGTCCCGGAGCAGGTCGAGCAGGAAGTCGCGGCGCTCGCTGAAGGCGGCGACCATCTCCGCGACGGCCTCGTCGGTGTTCTGCAGGGCCTCGACCCCCGCGTGCTGGACGAAGTTGACGGCACAGGAGACGGAGTGGCCGTGGACCTTGCCGGACTGGCTGACCAGGTCCTCGGGACCGGCGAAGTAGCCCAGGCGCCACCCGGTCATCGAGTAGGCCTTCGAGAAGCCGTTGACGGTGATGGTGCGGTCTTCCATCCCGTCGAGGGTGCCCAGCGACGTGGCCTCGACGCCGTCGTAGGTGATCTCCTTGTATATCTCGTCGGAGATCACGGTGATGTCGTGCTCGACGGCGAGGTCGCGGACGGCCGCGAGGGCGTCGTCGGAGTAGACGGCACCGTGGGGGTTGCCCGGCGAGTTGACGACCAGCAGTTCGGTGTCGTCCGAGACAGTCTCGGTCAGGTCGTCGAGCGCACCTGCCAGCTGGAAGTCGTGGGCGGCGGTGTCGACGCGGGCGAGCGAGCCGCCGGCGAGTTTCACCATCGCCTCGTAGGAGACCCACGCCGGGTCGAGCAGGGCGACCTCGTCACCGTCGTCGATGAGCGTCTGGAAGATCTCGTAGAGCGCCTGCTTGCCCCCGGGCGTGACGACGACGTTCTCGGCCTCGTACTGGGTGAGGCCGTCGGCGTGGAGTTTCTCGGCCAGCGCCTCGCGCAGCGCTGGGATGCCGGGCGTCGAGGTGTACCCCGTGTGGCCGGCGTCCAGCGCGTCCTTGGCGGCCTGTTTGATATTCTCGGGGGTGTCGAAGTCCGGCTCCCCGACCGAGAGGTCGACGACGTCGACGCCGTCGGCCGCCAGTTCGGCGGACTTGTTGCTGATCGCGAGCGTGGCGCTCGGTTCTACGCGTCCGACGCGGTCTGCGAATTCGAGAGTCATAGTTTGAGTTCCTCCGCGAGGGCGACGGCGCTGCGGACGGCCTCGCCGCCCTTGTCCGTCCGCGCCTCGGCTTCGTCCTGGCTCATGCCCGGACCGATGATGCCCATCGTGACCGGTGTGTCCCGGTCGAGGCTGACGTCGGTCAGCCCCTGGGCGGCCGCGGCGCCGATCACCTGGTCGTGATCGGTGTCGCCGCTGATGATCGCGCCCAGCACCGCCACGGCGTCGACGTCGTCGCGACGGGCGAGCCTGTCGGCCGCGAGCGGCGTGTCGTAGGAGCCGGGCACGTCGAGGGCCGCGGCGATTTCGGCGTCGCACTCTTCGGCGGCGTCCCTGGCCGACTGCGCCATCGCGTCGATCACGGCGCCGTGTTTGTCGTACTGGGCAATTACCAGCCCGAGCTGGACCATATGCGACCGGGCGTGTGCGGAACTAAAAGAAGTACCGTTGTGCACCGGCTGGCAGGCTCCCGGCCGGTCCGCCGACGATCCGCCGACGGGCTGCCGGTACGCGAGTGGTGAATTAGGTGTTAGATAGCTACAAATCCAGCGTGACAAACCAGAAGCATTCTAAAGGGTCCACTGGTCAATGGCGGGTATGGCAGCGTCCGACAGCCCCGAATCGTCGACGCCGTCGGGCGAGCGGTCCCTCCCCGACTGGGCGCCCGACAGTGACGACGTCGTGCTCCTGGTGGCCGGCATCACCCTCCTCGCCCTCCTGGCCCGACTGGTCCTGCTGGGTGACCGAATCGCCCACTGGGACGAGGGGCGCGTCGCCTACTGGATCGTCCACTACCAGGAGACGGGGTCGTTCGCGTACCGGCGCATCATCCACGGTCCCTTCATCCAGCACGTCAACCGCTGGCTGTTCCCCATCTGGGGCGCCAACGACTTCACCATGCGCGTCCCCGTCGCCGTCGTCGGCGGCCTGTTGCCCCTCTCGGCGCTCCTCTTCCGCGAACATCTCCGGCGCGTCGAGGTAGTCGCGATGGCCCTGTTCCTCTCTTTCAACCCCGTCCTGCTGTACTACTCGCGGTTCATGCGCAGCGACGTGCTCGTCGCGGCGTTCATGTTCGCCGCTTTCGGCTTCTTCGTCCGGTTCTACGACACGCGCCGGACGCGCTACCTCTACGCCGCGGCCGCGTTCGTCGCCTTCGGGTTCGCCTCGAAGGAGAACGCCGCGGTGTACGTCCTGACGTGGCTCGGCGCCGCCGGCCTGCTGGCCGACCAGGCGCTCTACCGGCCCCGAAACCACGCCAGTGGGTACGACCTCTTGCGCTCGAAAGCGAGGGGCGTCCGCGACCGCTTCGACTCCTCACGGGACGAGGTTCTCTCGTTCGTCCTCCACTACGCCAGCGACACCGCCTGGGCCCTGATACTCCTCTTCGGCCTCTTGCTGTTCTTCTACGCGCCGCGGGGCGCCGGGATGGAGGGAATCACGTACCCGCCCGCCGCCGCCGCGGAGGGGACCGTCGGCTTCTGGCAGGGCTTCGCCAGCCCGTCGAACTTCGTCGACATGGTGCAGGCCACCTGGAACCACTCCGCCGAGGAGTTCGGCACGTGGTTCGAACGCTCGACCGAGGCGGGCGACGAGGGCCTCGCCGCGGTGTACGTGGACTTCTTCGACCAGTTCGTCCAGGTGATGATACAGAAGGCGGCGCCACTGACCGCCTTCGCCATCTTCGGGTTCGTCCTCGAGCGCTACGGCGCCGAGCGCTCGCGCAACCTCGTGATGTTCGCCGCCTACTGCGGCTTCGTCTCCGTGCTCGGCTACCCGCTCGGGACGGACATCTTCGGTGCCTGGCTCGTCGTCCACGCGCTGGTCCCCCTCTCCATCCCGGCCGCGGTCGGTCTCGCGCGCATCTTCGACTGGGGGTACGAGGCGTTCGTCCTCGACGACTCGGTGGGCGTCGCCATCGCCGCAGTCCTCCTGTTGCTCGTCGGAGCCCAGGTCGCCGCCGTCGCGGTGCCAGCGGTGTACGTCAACGACCAGTCCGACGACAACAACCTCGTCCAGTACGCCCAGCCGGGCGGCGACCCGCGCGCCGAACTCCAGACAATCGGCGCCGTCGCGGACCGCGAAGGCAACGGGACAGACGTCCTCCTCTACTACGGCGAACAGGGCGACGCGTACGACGACAACCTCGCCTTCGTCAAGGACGACCCGAACGACTGGGACTCCTCCTCGCTGGATACCAGGCCGCTGTGTGCGCGGTGGTACAACTCGCTGCCGTTCCCGTGGTACTTCGCCAAGGACGACGTCCAGGTGAACTGTTCGCGCGAACGCGCGCAACTGGAGTCCAGAATCCAGTCGAACCCGCCGCCGGTGATCATCACCCAGGACGACGATACCACGGTGCCGACCGGTGCGCTCGAATCGTCCTACACCGGGACGACCTACGAGATGCGCGCCTGGGGCAAGGAGACGACGTTCTGGATTCACGAGGACGTCCAGACCGAGGGCGAGTAGTGACTTTCACCGACCTGACCAACCGGTTTTCACGCTGAACCGGCAATCCGGCATCCTGGTGGACTGAAAGGGCGAGGCCATTTCCGGGACCGGAAATGGCCGAGGGCTTTCGACGTGTTTGCGGGACCGTTTTCGAGCGCGACGTACGATCCCCCTGCAACGTTTCGCCGTCACGTGAGGCAACGTTTAAGCGCGCAGGTCGGAATCCGTCGCACATGACACTCTCCACACCGGGGCCGACGCTGGGCGTCGTCGGCGGCGGACAGCTCGGGCGGATGCTCGGCGAGGCTGCGGCGCCGCTGGGCGTCGAACTGGTCGTCACCGACCCGACGCCGGACCCGCCGGCTGCGCCGGTCGTCCGCGACGCCCTCGTCGGCGAGTTCGACGACGAGGCGACGTTCCGCGAGCTGGCGGAGCGGGCGGACGTGCTGACCTACGAGATCGAACTGGCCGACCCGGACGTGCTCGAACGCGTCGCCGAGGAGACCGGGACGCCGGTCCACCCGGACCCCGAGACGCTCAGGACCATCCAGGACAAACTCGTTCAGAAGCGCCGGTTGTCCGAGGCCGGCGTGCCGGTCCCGGAATTCCGGCAGGTGGATTCCGCGGACGACCTCCGCGAGGCCTGCGCGGAACTGGGCTATCCCGCGATGCTGAAAGCTCGCGAGGGCGGGTACGACGGTCGCGGCAACGTCCCCGTCGAGTCGCCCGACGACGTCGAGGAAGCGTTCGTCGCCATCGACGGCCCGGCGATGGTCGAGGAGATGGTGGACTTCGAGCGCGAACTCGCGGTGATGGGCTGTCGCGGCGCGGACGGCGAGCGCGACACCTTCCCCGTCACCGAGACGGTTCACGAGGAAGAGATCCTGCGGGAGTCGGTCTCACCGCCGCGGACCGACGACGACGCCGTTCTGGACCGCGCACGTGAGGTCGTTCTGGAGGTCCTCGACGCGATGGACGGCCGCGGCGTCTTCGGCGTCGAACTGTTCGAGACGACGGACGGCGAGGTCCTCCTCAACGAGATCGCGCCCCGGCCACACAACTCGGGCCACTGGACCATCGAGGGCTGTCACACCTCTCAGTTCGAACAGCACGTCCGCGCCGTGATGGGCATGCCACTGGGAACGACGGAACGGCGCGCGCCGACGGTGTCGGCCAACATCCTGGGTGACGTCGAGGAGCGCCAGCCGGGGACCCTCTCCGGCGAGGAGTCGGTGCTGGCGACGCCGCGGGCGCACCTCCACTGGTACGGGAAACACGACGTCTACGAGCTGCGGAAGATGGGCCACGTGACCCTGGTGGACGGAGAAGACGGATCCGACGAGTCAGGCGGAATCGACGACTTGCTCGAGGAGATTCGGACGCTGCGAGACGAGCTGACCTTCCGGAAGTAGCGCCCGTCGCAGACTGCCTTCGGTCCGCCCCGGACCCGAACTCGATTCTCGCGGCGATCGATCGCCCACACTTACGTCGGCGCCACGCAGAGGGCCAGACATGACCAACGCCGACTCGGTGCAATCGCTGATCGACCAGCTCCACGACGAGGCGGAGATGGACCTGCCCAGCGAGGAGACGCCCGACGTGGGAATCGTGATGGGGTCGGATTCTGACCTCCCGACGATGGCGGGCGGGAAGGGCAAGCGGCCGGGCGCGTACGACGCGCTCACGGACGAACTCGGATTCGCGGAACAGACCGACTACGGGGACGCGCCTGACGCGCAGTTCACCTTCGAGACGTTCGTCGTCTCCGCCCACCGGACGCCGGAGCTAATGTACGCATACGCGGAGACCGCCGAGGACCGCGGAATCGACGTGCTCATCGCCGGTGCTGGCGGGAAGAGTGCGGACCTGCCCAACATGACCGCGAGCATCGCCTACCCGCTGCCGGTCATCGGCGTCCCGGTCCAGGAGAAGTCCGTCGACAGCGTCATCGGCATGCCCCAGGGCGCGCCGATAACCGCCGTCGACGCGGGCAAGTCGTTCAACGCGGCGCTGACGGCGGGCCAGATTCTCGCGCGTCAGTACCCCGAACTGCGTGAACGACTGCAGGCCTACCACGACGACCTGCAGGAGGCAGTCGGCGACGTCTCGCGAGACCTCCACGAGCTGGGGACACCGGGATTCAAGGACGAGTACTGGGAGTGACGCTGGTCCCCTCCCGTCTGGAACCCCGGATCGCGCGAGTGAAGCGCGCTCTGTCCTCCTGACGGGGTCTATCCGCGTTGGGATGGGCTTATCTGTCTCACGTCCGTTTGATTAGCCGATCGCACGATGTCTGAACACTCGGCCGACGCGACCGGACCGGCTTCGTCCGATTCGTTCGAACGCTCGCATGCGACGGCGCTCGACGCGACGTTCGACGTCCTGTCGAATCGCCGCCGGCGAGAGGCCTTTCGTTGCCTGGCGGCGCACGACGAACCGATGGCGCTCGCCGACCTGGCGGACGAAGTCGCGGTCGCCGAACGCGGAGCGCCCATCACCGACATCTCCGCGGAGGTAGTCAAGCACGTCTACGTTACGTTGTATCACAGCCACGTTCCCAGTCTGGAGAACGCTGGCTTCGTCCGGTACGACCAGGAGCGCGACCTCGTGACGCTGACGCAGGATCGGCCGGACCTCGACCGGTTCGACGCGACCGCCGTTCAGACAGATCGGAAATCCTGAAAAACCGGCGCGACGGTCGGCGAGCGCAACAATCAACCCTTATATGCAAGTGTTCCCAACCCCAGAACGTTAGGAGATTTCGGAATGAGTAATCCATGGATCGCGATCGGCGCGCTCGCGCTCGTAGGGGTTCTCATCCCAGTGGGGATGATGGCCGCGTCCTACCTCCTGCGGCCGAGCGTCCCGGAACAAGGAAAGAGCGCCACCTACGAGAGCGGTGAGGTCCCGACCGGCAGCAGCACCAAGATTCAGTTCAACATCCAGTACTACATGGTCGCGCTGCTGTTCGTCGTCTTCGACATCGAGACCGTCCTGATATTCCCGTGGACGGTCGTCTACCGCGACGTCGTCGCGAACGTGGGACTCGCCGAGGCTCTGTATCCCATGCTCGTCTTCGTCGGGATACTCGTCGTCGGTCTCGCGTGGGCGTGGCGCAATGGAGCAGTGAAGTGGGTGCGGAGCCCGCGTGCCAGTCGGCAACTCGACCACAAACCATGAGTAGTGACCAAACGAAGCTGGCGGACGCACAGTCTACGCAGGAGGCCCGAATGGGTTCGGGCGCCGACGACCGCTTCAACTCGAAACTGCGGGAAGCGTTCGGCTCGACGCCGTTCATCCTCACCAAGTTCGACAAGTTCATGAACTGGGTGCGGGGCTCCTCGATGTTCATGTTGCAGTTCGGGATCGCCTGCTGCAGCATCGAGATGATCCACACGTACGCCATCAAGCACGACCTCGACCGCTTCGGCGCCGGCGTCCCGCGTGCCTCGCCGCGCCAGGCGGACGTGATCATCGTCCCGGGGACCATCGTCTCGAAGTTCGCCCCGCGGATGAAGCGCGTCTACGACCAGATGCCCGAGCCCAAGTTCGTCGTCTCGATGGGCTCGTGTACGGTCTCCGGCGGTCCGTTCCAGGAGGGGTACAACGTCGTCAAGGGCGCCGAAGAGGTCATCCCGTGTGACATCCACGTCCCCGGCTGCCCGCCCCGTCCCGAGGCGCTCATCTACGGCGTCGCCAAGCTCCAGGAGCGCATCGCCGAGGGCGAGTCCTCGCCCGTCACCGTCAAGCCCTACGAACTGGAGCAGTTCGGTGACCTCGAGCAGGACGAACTCGTCCAGAAGCTCGCCGACCAGATTGACGAGGAGGACCTCGTCATGCGTTACAACTGGGGGGACTCGCCGTGAGTCTCGAAAAAAGGACGCCGGTCGTCGACGACGTCGGCGTCACCGAGGACGGCGTCGACTACGACGCGCTCGCCGACCTGCTCGGGGATTCGGTCATCGACCGGGAGGAGCACGTCAACGCCGACGGGTTCGTCATCCGGCCGGACGACGTCCAGTCGGTCCTCCGCACGCTCAAGGAGGACGCCGGCTTCGACCACTGTTCCTGCGTCACCGCGCAGGACTACGACGACCGGTACGAGTCTATCTACCACCTGAAGAAGTACCGGGACCCGACCCAGGAGGTCTCCGTCGTCGTCCCGACGCCGAAGGAGGACCCGCGCCACCAGACCGGCTCCGAAGTGTACGAGACCGCGAACTGGCACGAGCGCGAGGCCTACGACCTGGTCGGCATCGAGTACGACGACCACCCGGACCTGCGACGCATCCTCCTGCCCGAGACCTGGCAGGGCCACCCGCTGTCCGGTGACTTCAACCAGGACCAGCCACAGATCGTCTCGCTGCGCGAGCACGCGAACCCGTTGCAGGACGACAAACAGAGCCCGGACGACCCGGACACGATGTTCATCAATATCGGTCCGCACCACCCGGCGACCCACGGCGTCCTGCACGTCAAGACGGTGCTCGACGGTGAGCAGATCGTCGACATCGATCCCGACATCGGCTACCTCCACCGCTGCGAGGAGCAGATGTGTCAGCAGGGCACCTACCGCCACCAGATAATGCCGTATCCCGACCGCTGGGACTACATCTCGGCCGGCATCCTCAACGAGTGGGCATACGCGCGCGCGGCCGAGGACCTGGCCGACATCGAGGTGCCGGAGTACGCACAGGTCATCCGGACGATGTCCGCCGAGATGTGTCGCATCGCGAGTCACTCCCTCGCGCTGGCGACGTTCGCGCTGGACGTCTTCGGCGACTTCACCGCCGTCTTCCAGTACGGTATCCGCGACCGCGAGATTGTCCAGGATCTCCTGGAGGACCTGACCGGCCAGCGGCTGATGTTCAACTACCTCCGCCTCGGCGGGGTCGCCTGGGACCTGCCCGAACCCCGCGAGGAGTACTTCGAGAAGATCCGGGACTTCCTGGAGGACCTCCCGGAGAAACTCGCGGAGTACCACGACCTCGTGACGGGCAACGAGATCTTCCAGATGCGCTGTGTCGACACGGGGATCCTCACGCCCGAGATGGTCAAGGACTACGGCGCGACCGGACCGGTCGCTCGCGGTTCGGGCGTCGACTACGACCTCCGTCGCGACGACCCCTACGGCTACTACGACGAACTCGACTGGGACGTCGTCACGGAGGACGGTTGCGACAACTTCTCGCGGGTGCTCGTGCGCCTGCGCGAACTCGAGGAGTCGGCTCGCATCATCGAACAGTGCGTCGACCTGCTCGAAGAGTGGCCCGAAGACGACCGCACCATCCAGGCCAACGTCCCGCGGACGCTCAAGCCCGACCCGGATCGGGAGATCTACCGTGCGGTCGAGGGCGCGAAGGGCGAACTCGGCATCTACATCCGCTCGGACGGCACCGACAAGCCGGCGCGGTTCAAGATCCGGAGCCCCTGTTTCAGCAACCTCCAGTCGCTGGCGGAGATGTCCGAGGGCGAGTACATCCCGGACATGATCGCCTCGCTGGGTAGCCTCGACATCGTCCTCGGGGAGGTGGACCGGTAATGCAGTCCGAGACGCCGCTGCCGTCGGCGCTGGCCGAGCTGCTCGGGCTCGACCCGTCGAACCCGCTCGTCATCTTCGTGATGGCGCTTATCGCGTCGTTCGCGGTCGCCTCGGGCTTGCTCACCCTGGTCGCCGTCTCCGGTATCTGGGGCAAGCGAAAGATCACGGCGGCCTTTACCGACCGCATCGCCGTCAACCGGCACGGTCCGATGGGGCTGCTCATCATCCCGGCCGACGCGCTCCGGCTCCTCTCGAAGGAGCTCATCATCCCCGAGGGCGTCGACCGGCCCGCGTGGGACCTGGGGCCGCTCATCATGGTGTTCTCGGCGCTCGCCGGGTTCGCCGTCATCCCGATGGGCAACGGCATCCAGATCGCCGACCCCGAGGTCGGCCTCGCGTACGTGTTCGCGATGGCCTCCGTCGCCTCGCTCGGCCTCGTGATGGCCGGCTACTCGTCGAACAACAAGTACTCGTTCCTCGGCGGTCTGCGCGCGGTCGCGCAGAACCTCGCCTACGAGATTCCGCTCATCCTGACCGGGATGTCGGTCGTCATCTTCGCGGGCTCGCTCCGGATGAGCACGATCGTCGCCGAACAGGCCGACACGCTGATCGCGCTCGGTCCGGTCGCGATCCCGCAGTGGTACGCGTTCGTGAACCCGTTCGCGTTCGTCCTGTTCATGGTCGCGAACCTCGCGGAGGTCGGCCGGAACCCCTTCGACATCCCCGAGGCGCCGACCGAGATCGTCGCCGGCTGGCAGACCGAGTACTCCTCGGTGTACTTCGTGCTGGCGTACCTCTCCGAGTTCATCCACATCTTCCTCGGCGGGGCTATCATCGCCACCATCTTCCTCGGCGGTCCGGCGGGCCCGGTGCTCCCGGGCATCGTCTGGTTCCTGATCAAGATAATGGCGGTGTACCTGTTCACCCAGTGGGCCCGCTCGGCGGTCCCCCGGGTGCGCATCGACCAGCTCATCGAGATCGGCTGGAAGGGGATGCTCGTGCTCTCCTTCGCCAATCTCGTCCTCACGGCGATCATCGTCGGGGTGATCGCATGAGTTACCGACTCCCGTCGGTGCTCTCGACTGCGGCAATCCGAGGTGACCTACAATGATCGGCGTCCTCAAATCGATGGCCACGACGATGAAGCACGCACTGGACGGGGAGACGTTCACGGTGGAGTACCCTGACGTCGCGCCCGAAGTGAGCCCGCGGTTCCGCGGGGTCCACAAGTTCAGCCAGGAGCGGTGTATCTGGTGTCGCCAGTGCGAGAACGTCTGTCCGAACAACACGATCCAGATCGTGACGGACGAACAGCGCAACGGCGAGCAGTACAACCTCCACGTCGGCCAGTGCATCTACTGCCGACTGTGCGAGGAGGTCTGTCCCGTCGACGCCATCATCCTGACGCAGAACTTCGAGTTCACCGCGGACACGAAGGACGACTTCGCGTACAACAAGGAACAGCTGAAGAACGTTCCCTGGTACAAGGACATCGACCCGCTCGCGTCGCGCGAACCGGACCGCGGTGTCTGGATCGGTGAAGGGGAAGGCGAAGTCGACTATCAGTAACCGTTCGACCGCGAACGGAGTGAGCGGTCGGTTTTTGGTCCAGATTTTTCGAGGAGCGGGTCGCGGGCCGACGGCCCGCGACCGCACGAGTTGGCGGCGAAGCCGCCAACCGGTTCCCGCAGCGAACGGAGTGAGCGAGGAAACCCGACGAAGAAAAAGGTGGGTTGTGATATTCTCCCGTTAATTGTTAGTATGGTGGCCAGAGGCGGTGCTCTGCCGAGACGAAAGAGGAATCTTCAAAAGCGCGCCGAAAGGAGACACAAACAACAATGGCACCACTGCTGGAGACAATGACGTTCGTGCTGTTCGCGGCAGTCACCATCGCGAGCAGCTTAGGCGTCGTGCTCGTCAGGGACGTCTGGCACTCGGCGCTCTTGCTGGGCGTGGCGCTGCTGAGCGTCGCAGTCCACTTCGTGATGGTAAATGCGCCGTTCGTCGCGGCGATGCAGATCCTGGTGTACGTCGGGGGAGTCCTGATCCTCATCAGCTTCGCCGTCATGCTCACGCGCCCCGACCAGGGCGCCGTCGAGGTGACGCCATGACGCGCCCGCGCCTGCGGACGGGACGGCACCTCGTGCCGGGGCTGGCGGCCGTCGCGCTGTTCGTCGTGTTCGCCACCGTCTTCCTTGGGTCGTCGTTTCCCGAAGCGGCCGGCTTCGGCGCGGACGCGGCCATCATGAAGAGCCTGGGTGCCGCACTCATCGGCGTCGAGGCGAGCGCCATCGTCGGGGAGGGAGCGGCCGTCCCCAGCGAGGGATTCCTCGTCTCGTTCATCGTCATCGCCGTCGCACTCGACGCGGCGCTCGACGGCTCACTCATGCTGGCACGGCGCGAGGAGGCCGGCGAGAACGTCACCGTCGGCACGGACGTTGCCGGGGCCGAAGAGTCGCCCGCGACCGCGACCGACGGCGGCGTCTCCGGGGGTGAGAACCGATGATGCCGGCCGAGTACTATCTCGTCCTCTCCGCGGCCGTCTTCTGTATCGGCCTGTTCGGCATCCTGACTCGCGAGAACGCGCTCATCTTCCTGATGTCCGTCGAGCTGATGCTCAACGCGGCGAACATCAACCTGGTCGCCTTCTCGGCCCAGTACGGTAACCTGACCGGGCAGGTGTTCAGCCTGTTCACGATGGGGCTGGCGGCCGCCGAGGTGGCTATCGGCATCGGCATCATCCTGGTCCTGTACCGCAACTTCTCCGACGTGAACGTCACCGACGCGACGACGATGAGGTGGTAAGATGGCAGGAGCATTCACATACGCGCCCGCGATCGCGGCGCTCCCGTTCGTATCGTTCCTCGTTGCACTGTTCCTCGGCGACCGGATGCCCAAGGGCGGCGCGCTCGCTGGCATCGCGGCCACAGCCGGGTCGCTACTGCTGTCGGCGTGGGTGGCGCTGACCGTCGCTGGCGGGGCGACGTACAACCAGACGCTATACACCTTCGTCGAGGGGATCGACACCTTCGAGCTCACGCTCGGAATTCTCATCGACCCGCTGACGGCTCTGATGTTGCTGATCGTCTCGCTGATCGCCTTCCTCGTCCACGTCTTCTCGCTGGGCTACATGAACGACGAGGGCGAGACGGGCCTGCCCCGGTACTACGCCGGCCTTGGCCTGTTCACGTTCTCGATGCTCTCGTTCGTCTACGCGAGCAACATCCTCATGGCCTTCATGTTCTTCGAACTGGTGGGGCTGTGTTCGTTCCTCCTCATCGGGTTCTGGTTCCGCGAGGCGGCCCCGCCGAGCGCCGCGAAGAAGGCGTTCCTGGTCACCCGCTTCGGTGACTACTTCTTCCTCGTCGGTGTCGTCGGCATCTTCGCCACGTTCGGCACGGGCGCCTTCGCGGGCGCGGAGTCGTTCCCGGCCATCGCCGAGCAAGCGCTCAACGGCGAGGCCGAGGTGACGACGTTCTTCGGCATGGACCCGCAGACCTGGTTCACGGTGCTCGGCCTGCTCGTCCTCGGCGGCGTGATGGGCAAGTCGGCGCAGTTCCCGCTGCACACGTGGCTCCCCGACGCGATGGAGGGCCCGACGCCCGTCTCGGCGCTCATCCACGCGGCGACGATGGTCGCCGCCGGCGTCTACCTCGTCGCGCGCATGTACGGGTTCTACGCCCTCTCACCCACGGCGCTGGCCATCATCGCGCTCGTCGGTGGCTTCACGGCGCTGTTCGCGGCGACGATGGGCGTCGTCAAGCAGGAACTCAAGCAGGTGCTGGCGTACTCCACCATCTCCCAGTACGGGTACATGATGCTCGCGCTGGGTGCGGGTGGCTACGTCGCCGCCGTCTTCCACCTGACCACGCACGCGATGTTCAAGGCGCTCCTGTTCCTGGGCGCCGGATCGGTCATCATCGCGATGCACCACAACGAGAACATGTGGGACATGGGCGGTCTGAAGGACAAGATGCCCGTGACCTACTGGACGTTCCTCTCGGGCTCGCTCGCGCTTGCCGGCATCGTCCCCTTCGCCGGCTTCTGGTCCAAGGACGAGGTGCTGTTCGAGGCGCTCATCCACGGACTGGGCTCCGAGGGCGGCCTCGGCACGGTGCTGCTGGCTGCCTACGCGATGGGCCTCCTGTCGGTGTTCTTCACCGGCTTCTACACCTTCCGGATGGTGTTCCTCACCTTCCACGGGAAGCCGCGTACTGAGACGGCTCGCAAGCCCCACGGCGTCGGCTGGAACGTGAAGTTCCCGCTGGCGGTGCTGGGCGTGCTCGCGGCCACTATCGGCTTCCTCAACATGGTTCCCCTCGAGAAGCTGACCGGGCTTCACCTCTCCTTCCTCCACGACTGGCTCGCCCACGGTGGAATCGAAATGACCACCAGCGAGACGTACGGCACGCTGCTCCACGACGTGGCCGGCGTCACGGCGCACTACCCGCTGGGCGAACTCGGCACGACGCTCGCCTCCGCGGCCGTCTCGCTCGGGCTGGCGCTCGCGGGCGTCGGGACCGCGTGGTCGCTGTACAACGTGGACGAACCGACCGAACACACCGACAAGCTCGGCTCTCTCAAGACCCTTCTCATGCACAACTACTACCAGGACGAGTACCAGGTGTGGCTGGCGACTGGCGTCACCTACCCGCTGGCTCGCGCGGCCGACAAGTTCGACCAGGGCGTCGTCGACGGCGTCGTCAACGGCGTCAGCAGCGTCAGCCTGTTCGGCGGCGACCGGATGCGTCGCCTGCAGTCCGGCGTCGTCAGCAACTACGCGACGCTCATCACGACTGCGCTGGTCGTGTTGCTCGTCGCCTTCGGACTCATCGGGGGGTGGTTCTAGATGGTGATGATCGCCGCACTCCTCGGAATCACGCTGCTCGGCGCGCTCGTCACGTTCCTGGCCGACGACCGCTACGCGGGCCGGCTGGCGACCGCGATCAGTTCCATCCCGGCGCTGCTGAGCGTCTGGATGTACTGGCAGTACTACCAGCACTTCCAGGAGGCGGGTAACGCACTGCTGACGCCGGGCGAGGCCGCCTTCGTCCAGCAAATTCCCTGGATCGAGCTCGCCGGGTTCGAGCTCCAGTACTACGTCGGCCTCGACGGCGTGAGCATGCCGCTGCTGACGCTCACGACGGTGCTGACGACGCTCGCGCTCGTGAGTTCCTGGACGCCGATATCGGAACGGCAGAACCAGTTCTACGGGCTGATGCTCCTGATGGAGGCGAGCCTCATCGGCGTCTTCGCGGCGCTCGATTTCTTCCTCTGGTTCGTCTTCTGGGAGGGCGTCCTCATCCCGATGTACTTCCTCATCGGCGTGTGGGGCGGCCCGCGCCGGAAGTACGCCGCGATCAAGTTCTTCGTCTACACGAACGTGGCGTCGCTGGTCATGTTCGTCGGCTTCTTCAGCCTGGTCTTCGGGCTGGGCGACGAGATCTCGACGCTCGGCCTCCCGGCCATCGCGCAGGCGCTGCGCGGCGGTGCCGAACTCGGTAGCCTCTTTGGCTTCCCGCTGGCGACCGTCGCCTTCGTGCTGATGTTCTTCGGGTTCGCGGTGAAGGTGCCCGTCTTCCCCGTCCACACGTGGCTCCCCGACGCTCACGTCGAGGCGCCGACGCCTGTCTCGGTGATGCTGGCCGGCGTCCTCCTGAAGATGGGGACCTACGCGCTGCTCCGGTTCAACTTCACGATGCTGGGGGACGTCGCACAGACCCTCGCCGTCCCCATCGCCGCCATCGGCGTCCTGTCGGTCATCTACGGCGCGATGCTCGCACTCGCACAGCGCGACCTGAAACGCATCGTCGCCTACTCGTCCATCTCGTCGATGGGCTACGTCATCCTCGGTCTCGTCGCGTTCACGCCACACGGCGTCGGCGGCGCGACGTTCCAGATGATCTCCCACGGCCTCATCTCCGGGCTGATGTTCATGGCCGTCGGTGTCATCTACAACGAGACGCACACGCGCATGGTCGGCGACATGTCCGGGCTGGCCGACCGGATGCCCTGGACGGTGGGCATCTTCGTCAGCGCCGCGTTCGGCTACATGGGCCTCCCGCTCATGTCCGGCTTCGCGGCCGAAGTGCTCGTCTTCATGGGATCCTTCCGGTCGACCGTGCTTCCCTACGCGCCGGTGTTCACCGCGGTGGCGATGTTCGGCATCGTCGTCGTGGCGGGCTACCTGCTGTGGGCGATGCAGCGCTCGGTGTTCGGTCCGTACCGGCTCGAAACCGACTACGAGGTCGCCGGGGCACCGTTCCACGACGTCGCGCCCCTGGTGGTCCTGCTGTTGCTGGTCATCACGCTCGGCGTCGCGCCGGACCTGTCCTACCGGATGATCCAGCACGCGGTTAATCCGATCCTCGACGTCGGAGGTGGTATCTAATGACACAACTCGCACTCCAGATGACGCAGTCGTCGTGGACGGCGCTCGCGCCGACGCTGTTGCTCGCCCTCTCCGCGCTCGCCCTCCTGGTCGTCGACAGCATTAGCCCCGAAGAGAGCGACAGCACGCTACTCGCCGGCGTCGCCGGTCTCGGCTCGTTCGCGTCTGCCGTCACGACGATGGTCTTCCTCTTCGCCGGCAGGGGCCTGCCCACCGACCAGGGCGGCCAGGGCCTCGTCTCGATGTTCGGCGACCAGCTCGTCGTCGACCAGATGTCGCTGTTCTTCACGTTCATCGTCGCGAGCGTGGTGACGCTGGTCGTCGTCGCCAGCAGCGACTACCTCCGGGACCACCGCTACAAGGCCGAGTACTACACGCTCGTCCTGCTGGCGGCGACCGGGATGAGCCTCCTCGCGAGCGCGAACAGTCTCGCCGTCGCCTTCGTCAGCCTGGAACTGGCCTCGCTGCCGTCGTTCGCCCTCGTCGCTTTCCTCAAGTCCAACAAGGGGAGCGTCGAGGCGGGACTGAAGTACTTCCTCGTCGGCGCGCTGTCGTCGGCGGTCTTCGCCTACGGCATCTCGCTGGTGTACGCCGCGACCGGCGCGCTCCAGTTCGACGCCGTCGCGACGGCCATCGGCGAGGGCGTCCAGACCGGCGTGCTCGGCATCGGCATCCTGATGATCGTCGGCGGCGTCGCGTACAAGACGGCGAGTTCGCCGTTCCACTTCTGGGCGCCGGAGGCCTACGAGGGTGCGCCCGCGCCCATCTCGGCGTTCCTCTCCTCGGCCTCGAAGGCCGCCGGCTTCGTGCTGGCGTTCCGCGTCTTCCTCACCGCCTTCCCCGTCGACGTCGCCGGCGCGGCCATCGACTGGGTGCTGGTCTTCCAGGTCCTGGCCATCGTCACGATGTTCGTCGGGAACTTCGCGGCGGCCACCCAGGAGAAGGTCAAGCGGATGCTGGCGTACTCCTCGATCGGCCACGCGGGGTACGTCCTCATCGGCCTCGCGGCGCTGACCGGCGGCGTCGACCAGAGCCAGGTGCTCGGCGCCGGGATGGCTCACCTGTTCGTCTACGGCTTCATGAACACGGGCGCGTTCCTGTTCGTCGCGCTGGTCGAGTACTGGGGCGTCGGCCGGACGTTCGAGGACTACAACGGTCTCGGGACGCAGGCGCCGCTGGCCTGTGCGGCCATGACCGTCTTCCTGTTCAGTCTGGCAGGTCTCCCCATCGGCGGCGGCTTCTTCTCGAAGTTCGCCCTGCTGATGGCGACGGTCAGCTCCGGGACGTACCTGCTCGGCGCCGCGCTCATCATCAACAGCGCGCTCAGCCTGTTCTACTACTCCCGGGTCGTCAAGGCGATGTGGATCGAGGACCCGGCCGACGGGCTCGAACTCGACGACTACCCGGTCGGGCTGTACACCGCCGTCGTCGCGGCGGGCGTGGTCACGGTCCTGTTGCTCCCCGGCTTCGACGTCGTCATCGGCTTCGCCGAGAGCGCCGCGTCGCTGGTCTAGACCGGTTCGTAGACGACCAGTCCGCCCCGTTCTCGTTTCGTAACGATTTCGCGTTCTTCGAGCACGTCCAGGTGCCCGACAGCTTCGCTCATGCCGGAGAACTGCTCGGTCGCCGGGAGGTCACCGAACAGGTCGCCCATCACCTCGACGGGCGTCGTCGGGCCGTCGACGGCGGCCGCGACGTCGTCCGTTCGCTCGTCGTGTTCGGTCAGGATGGCGTCGATGCGGCCGGCGGGGTCGTCGATGGGCTCGCGGTGGCCGGTCAGAAATCGGTCGTAGGAGTCGGCGCGGAGTGCCCGGAGTGACTCGTTGTAGCCGGGGAGGACGCGGGGCCGTGGGCCACCGGATTCGGGCGGTGGCTGGAGAAACGGGTTCGGCGTGATGTCGGCCAGCACGTTGTCGCCGACGAGCGCGTGGCGCTCGTCGCCCGCTTCGAAGGCGAAGAGGAGCTCGCCCGGGGCGTGGCCGGTGACCGCGTCAGCCGTGAGTTGGACGTCGTCGACGGTGACGTCGTCGCCCGGACCGAGTTCGCGGTCGACGTCGACGCTCGTGGCGTAGGCCAGGAACGCCTCGGGAAGGTTCGTCACGGTCTCGGCCGTCTCGCGTGCCATTCCGCACTGTTCGAAGAAGTCGACGAAGTAGGCCTGTTCGTGCTCGAGGCGTGCGGGAAAGTCCTCGACGATGGACCTCGCCTCGGGACTGGCGAGCACGCGGGCGCCTCGTTCACGGAGCCGGTGTGCGACGCCGAAGTGGTCCGGATGGGGGTGCGTGATGAGGACCTGTTCGACGTCGTCGGCCGAGAGATCCCGTTCTTCCAGCGCCGCCAGCAGTTTCGCCCACGCCTCCTCGCTGTCCGGCCCGGGGTCGACGAGCGTCCGTCCGGCGAGGTAGGCGTTGACCGGTCCCACCTGGAACGGCGTGGGAATCGAGAGACGACTGAACATGGCCGTGCTTGTGAGGGGAGTGGGTTAACGGTTCGTCTCGTCTGGGAACGATGGTGGTGGGCCAGAGCGTTCGGACCGGGGGAGACAGACGGTGGACGCGACTTACGTCGACCACTCGACTGCAGGACCACGATCTCAATCACCTCGAAAAGGTCTGTGTGGCGGCGGTTCGAACCACTTGCACGTCCCGTTCGTCCATCGATCACCTCGAAAACGTCCCATCTGGGCACAAAGGTTATATCCGTCGGAAGGCAAAGGACAGATATGAACCGACACTTCGAAGACGCACGGTACTACCTGAAGCGCGCGGGCGAAACAGCAACGAAGGGCGTCAAGACCGAACTCGAGCCGGTCCGCGAGCGGTTCGACGAACTCACCGGCCGCGAGGAAGAACCGGACCCGAGCCGCCTCGACGATATCAAGGCGGACCTTCGCGAGGTCCAGGCCAAAGCCGAGGGTGAGGCCCGCGAAGCCATCGGCGACGCCCGGGAGAAACTCGACGAGTACCGCGGCAAGCAGTCTGCCTGACGCGACGACGGCGAATTTCGGCTGGACAGGTTGTCAGGCATAGCCCCCGAGTCGAGCGGACGACCCACCCCGGGAGGAGTTCTCAGTCGTCCGTCGGAAGACAATTCTTAAGTCCGGGCCTCGGATACTGGAAAACGCCCGGGTTGGTGATCTAGTCCGGTTATGATACCTCCTTCACACGGAGGAAGTCGGCGGTTCAAATCCGCCCCAACCCATTCTGCGACGAACGGACGTGAGGAGCGAATGGTGCAAGCGGAGTTGAACCCTGGAAGACGAACGGAGTGAGTCTTCATTCGGTTCAAATCCGCCCCAACCCATTCTGTAAAGGACGTCGGGAGCGCATCGTTCAGACGAAATTTCGGTCGTGTTTCTCGGTAGGGGGTTGAACGGGCACGTACGAGTGGTCAGTACAGGTGAGCTACGTAGCGTTTGGTGGGTACCGGGGTTGTCGCTGTTAGCACGACGTCAAACACGTCGAAAGCCCTCGGCGCGCTCGACTCGTGCGAACCCACTGCGCGCGCTCGTTCCTCGCGTGCTTGCGGGTTCGGACGTCGTCGACCCCGTCTCGCCCTTTCAGTCCACCAGGACAACATCGCTCGCGCCACAGAGGCGCTCGCGGATGGCTCCGCCAAACCTCCCCGGATTCGGCGCGTCCGCGCCGAATCACGCGTCCTGACCGCTCCGCAACCGCCCGGCCGGGAGCGGCGTTCATGCCGCGACCAGGGGGAGGGCAGGGCTGCGGTGCTGTGCAGGCCTCGGAGTCCTCGTGAGCGAAGCGAACGAGGGCTCGTCAGAGCTTGCTCTGACGGTGGACTGAAAGGGCGAGGCGGGGTCCGGGAACCCCGGACCGATAAGCACGCGAGGGACGAGCGCGCGCAGTCGGTCCGCGGGACCGGAGCACGCCGAGGGCTTTCTGGGTGTTGGCGGTGTCGTTTCTTTCAGCACCAACTCAGAAGAACCACCCACTCAGTACACAAACCTGCAGAGCGGGTATTGATGACTGAGATTCAGCGTGAAGAGGTTTCGACGGAAACAGGACCGGCGTAACTTACGTTCGCTTTCGGTACCAGACGAGGGCGGCGAGGGCCGCGCTGCCGACGCCAGCGGCGGTTCCGTAGAGCGGGAGGTTCGCCGAGCCGCCCGTTTCCTGTCGCTCGGTCTCAGTCGCCGTTTCGGTCGCCGTCTCCGTCGGGGTGGCGGTGGGCGTAGGCGTCGGCGTCGGGACGGCGAACGACGCGACGACGCCGGCGTGGTCGGCGGGCCAGAGTTCGACCGTCTCGCCGTCGACGGCCGCGGTGACGCGGGAGTCGGGGTCCGCGCCGACCAGCTGGACGCCGGTGGGGTCGACGTCGCCGCGAGAGAGGACGTGGTCGACGCGCCGCGAGAGGGCCGACGTCTCGTTGCGCAGGTCGCTGGCCTGACAGCAGGTCGGGTCGGCGTCGTCGGACTCGCTGTCGGACGCGGGGTCCGCGAAGGACTCGGTCAGCAGGTCGTAGGCGGCGGTCGGGCCGCCGGGGCCGCTATTGAGGTCGCCGGCGAGCACGACCGGCCGGTCCGCCGGCAGTTCGTCGCGGAGTTCCTCGGCCTGGTCCAGGCGGGTGTCGTCGTCCGCAGATTCGAGGTGGGCGCTTGCGACGGCGACGTCGGCGCCGTCCAGTGAGAGGTCGACCTGGCAGAAGCCGCGCTGGATGGCGACGGTGGCACCCTGGACCCGATACCGGTGCGCACTGTCGAAGGTTTCGGAACGGGTATCGGTCGTCTCGAGGTCGCTCCGGACGAGCAGGGCGGTTCGGTCGGTCAGGCGGACGTCGGTCGTTCCGCCGTCGTCGTCGGCAGGGACTTCGATGTCCGTCGTGACGGTCTCGGCGGCCACGTCGTAGGACAGGCCGCGGTCGTCGAGGGCGGACGCGAGCAGGTCGAGCAGGTCGACGACGGTCGTCGAGGCGTTGGGTATGGGGCTCTCTGAGAAGTCGCTCTCGGTCTGGACCCGCAGGTGGGCGGCCTCCTGGACGCCGACGACGTCGGGCTGGCTGGTCTCTATCTCCGCGGCGATGGCGTCGACGCGGGCCTCGTAGGGATGTGCTCGAATCTCGTCGAGCATCTCGCCGGCGATGCGGCGGACTTCGTTCATCGAGGTCGCATCGAAGAGTTTCGAGAGGTCGACGCCCAGATAGAGATTTCGCGTCAGTACTGACAGCGGCACCGACGACGGCGCGGCGAGGGCGGTGCTGGGGAGGGTCTGGCTCACGGCGAGTCCAGCGACGCCACCGAGGAGGGCGCGGCGCGAGGGCGCTACGGGGCCGGTGTCGGGCGGTCTCATCTGTTGATGACTCTGTCGTCATCCCTGAAAAAAGTAAATGTAACGTGCGTACCAGAACGTCGTCGAGCGTTGATCGCTTCGACGTCGTTCGGTCGGGGCGGTGCGTCACCGAAATTTCTCGGTCGGTACTCAACAGCCCTCGCTGGTGATGGTGACCTGCTCTGCGGTCAGGGACGTGCGGTCGTAGGTGGCCTGCCCGTTCGAGATGGCGGTCCAGTATCGGATCGTCCCGTTGTACTGCTGGCCGTACAGTTCGGCGTCAGTGTTGAACGCCGGGTCGATGGTGACGGTGAACTCCTCGCCGAGGCCGGTGTACGCGCCGCCGTCGGTCTTGCTCTCGCCCCAGGTCCAGTCGACGCGGTGGACCCCGTCGGCCTCGCGCCACGAGTCGTAGTTGTGTTTGCCATCGTAGGAGTCGTCTTTCACGGTCCAGTTGCCGTCTTCAGGCAGGCCGGCGATGGTGAAGGTCGCGGCACCGCCGTCGGAGGCGTTGCCGGTCGACCCGTGGAGGAAGACGAGGCTCAGGTTGCCGTCGCTATCTTCGTACAGGAAGAAGCTACTCGTGTCGGGTTGCTGGAGCGCGATCGTCCCCTTGGAGCTGTAGGAACGCCCGGTCTGGTTCGTGGAGGGGTTCTCCGGGATCGGCGACCGGTAGTCGTAGAACGACTTCACCGACTCGTTGCCGTAGAGCGGCGATATCTCCGTGCAGTCCTCTCCCTGTACGACCGCGTACGTGCCGTTGGTCTCCTGTTGCTGGACCTGGTGCTGGACGTCGGCCGCGGCGACGCCGGCCGTCATCCCGACGATGGAGACGACGACCACCGCGAGCGTCGCAAGCTGGCCGAGAACCGTCTTGGTTCGCTGTTCGTAGTCGCTACCTCGTCTGCTGTCTGTCGAACCCATGGAGGATTGCACTCGTGTCTGGTGATTAGTTATACTCGCCGTAGCGGTCACACGGGGATCGATTAACGCGTGACCGGGACCGATTATCTGACTTATCGGTGGATATAGTCAGTATACGATCCGTTTGAATTGCACTGCAGTCGGTGGATTTTGCAGTATCATCTTCCGAATCGTATGTGTTCGACGGCACGCGCTTCCCCGTTCACCCGAGACAACGTGTGACCGGGACGACGGAAAGCGATCATCACGTACTCACACGCCGTGACGAACTTCTCCCTGAAAACGGTCTGTTGGCTACCAGGTCGAGCGATTCGCGTGTGTCTCGCCGTCGCACCGCTACTGAAAGCCGATCGTTAGCGGATCGGTCGACCAGCGTATCCGGGCGGAAAACTGGCGGGCTCGTTGCGGGTTCCCGTTCTCGTGTTCCCCACGAAGTCGTCGGTGAACGCGCGCCCTGATCGGCGGAACGATGGCGGCCGAACCCGCGGAGTGGGGCGGACGACCGTCGCACCGCTCGACAGATCTGTCCGCGACGACTTCGGTCCGACGGCGGGTTCGTCATTTCTTTAGGCGCTCGCGGCCGACCAGCGACTATGAACGCAGCGTGCGACAGCGTCCACCTGCCCGGTCATGCTCAGCCGAATCCCTCGCGCGGCCGGTCGCTCGCCGTCCGCCAGCGCCGGGTGATCGCCTGATGGGGCGTCGCGACAAGATCGCGTTCGGTCTCACGCTGGTCGCGATTATCGTGATCCCGGGGGTTGCCAACGCCGTCCTCTCACAGGCCGGCTACGGCACTCTCGGAAGTGTCGTCTGGGCGGTCGGCTACGGGTCGGGGGCGCTGTTCATCTGGTACGCGTACATTCGGCCCCTGAATATCAGGGCTCCCGAGAGCGTCGAGACCGAGGAGGAGTAACCGTTCGGCCGGTTCCTCAGCGGTCAGGCCGTTCGACGCTGCCGTTCTGTGACGAATCGATCGCTGCCACCTCGCTCGTCTCGTCCGTTTGCCCTTCACTGTCTGGCGCGTCTTCACCGTCCACCGAAACAGTCGTATCGGCTTCGCCATCGCAGATGGTGGCCTCGACGTCGAACACCCCCTCGGTGTCGGCGTCCTCGTCCGGCGTCGTGACGGGGCCGACCTCCTCCCCGTCGCGCAGTGCGGTGGTTCGTTCCACCCGGGACTCGATGGCCTCGCGTTCCACCGTCAGGTGGTCCGTCGCACCGGCGTACCGTTCCCGCGCGACGGCGAGTGCCAGGTCGTACTGGTCGCGGGCCGCCTCGAACTCTTCGATGGCCACCTCGTACTGTTCGGCCCCGACGTACCAGTCGCCGGCCCGCTTCGCCTTCGACGCGGCAGTCCGTCGGGCGGAGACGAGGCGCTCGACGACTTCTCCGAGCCGCTCGCGAAGCTGGTCCGGATCGCCTTCGAAACGCCGTTCGTCGGCGCCCCAGTCGAGTTCCAGGACGGTGCAGTAAGCCTCGAGCGCGTCGTCCCAGTGGTCGGCGGCGTCGGCCGGGTCGTCGGCGTCGGTGGCGTCCCGGTCCGCTTCGACGGCGCGTCGGAGCGGGGCCGCCGCCAGTTCCGCCGTGACGCGCTCGACCCGGTCGCGTTCCTCGTGAACCGCGTCCCTGTCCGAGACGGCCGCGGAGTCGTAGGTGAGCACTGTCTCGAGTTCCTCGCGCGCGTCGTCGAACGCGTCGTGGGCTGCCTCGAACTCGTCGTCGCGCCAGTGGGCCTCGGCGTCGTCGCTGAACCGGCGGGCGCGGCCCAGTCGCGCTTCGGCCAGCATGCTCGCGCACCGACGCTGGACCTGGTCGACGCGGGCGACCATCGCGCTCGCCGTCCACTCGCCGTCGAACCGGTTCGCCGCGCGGCGCGGTTCGTTCAGCCCGTGGTAAGCCTCCTGTGCGGCCTCGAGCGCCGCGTCGTACTCGCCGGCGTCGCAGTGACCGGTGGCCGCGACGAGTGATCGCTGGACGTCGTCGAGCGTGTTCTCGACGTGTATCCAGGCCTGGGACGCCGCCGTGAGGTACGCCGCTGCTGCATCCAGCCCGTCGGCGCCGGCGTGGAGCGTGAGCGTGCCGCCGCTGGTCCGGGTGACGGAGAGTCGGCCCTCGCGGCGACCGGTTTCGGCGGCGACGCCGTCGACGTCGACGAGACGCACGGTGAGACACTGGTCCCCGTCCACCGACACGGCGTCGCTGTCGCCGACCAGGATCACTAGTCGACGGTCGGTGAGGACGACGATCGTTCGGTACCCCGACCCGGCGGTGAGCTGTTCGGTCCCGTCTTCGCGGTCGATCTCGACGCCACGCTTCCCGTTCGTGAGCAGGAAGACGGGAGTCTCGTCGTCTTCCAGGTACGCCCCAGCCGGACGGTCGCGGAGATATCCCGCGGAGAACAGTCCCCCCGTTCCCGTCTCCGTGAGGAGGGGGTGTGTCTCCCCTCTTTGGTTATCTACTTCGATAACTTGACCCATTGTAGCGGTGTTGTATCCGGATTACTATCATTCCCTCGTCTCAGGATCTGATAACTCGTGCAAAATTAACGGCGGTCGGGGAGAACGAATCTCCGGCGAGACGGCGGGGCGCTACCTGTCAGGGCGGACGCGCGGACGTCTGGCAGACGGTCGTCTGACTCACCTTTACGGGACGAGCGCCAGTCAGCATCGACACTCATGGCACGAGCGACGACGGACTGTCACGCGGAGGCGCAGCCGAGACGGGACGGCGGGGCACGGACCGTCCGGATAGACGACGCGACGTTCGAGGCTCTCTCGATGACCAGTGACGCGACGTCGGAAAATCGGGCTCGGATCGTCCGGTGGCTCGGCACCTGGGCCGGCGTCGACCGCTAGCTGTTCTCGACGAGTCGCGTCGCGATGCGCTGGGCGCCGATAGTCGCCGCCATGTCCGGTTCGTCGGCCGCGATGGCCTCGACGTCGCGCTGGAGCTCCTCGCTGAGCCGTCGCTCGAACTCCTCGAGGATGCCCGGGATGCAGGCCATCCCGCCCGTGAGGACGATGGGTCGGTCCAGCGCGAGCTGGTAGACCTTCATGTAGTCGTTGGCGAGTTCGGGGAGGAAGGTGTTGGCCACCTCCTCGACGACGTCGTCGAGGTACTCGTCGACCGCGTCCATCACCGAGCGCTCGATGGTGAACTCGTGGGAGCCGCCGCCGGGCTGCTGGATGACGTCTGTGAACGGCTCGAAGTCGACGAAGTCGGCGTGGGCCTCCTTGTACTCCCGGGCGGTCTGGGTGTCGATGTTGACCCGGCCCTGGGTCTCCTCCTCGACGTAGTTGGCGATGACGCGGTCGACCTCGTTGCCGGTGACGGCGCCCGTCGTGAAGGGGGAGAGCTGTTCGCCGCGGCGGTAGGCCGAGGCTTCGAGGTTCGTCGACCCGAGGTTGATGGCCACGAATATCTCGTCGATGGCCTCCAGGTCGTCGCCGAAGGCGGGGATGGCGCCACACAGCGACTCGGGGTAGCTCTCGACGAGGCCGTTGCCGATGGAGCTGTCCTCGATGACGTAGCGGAGGTTGTCCAGCCCGCGCGGGTTGTCGATGGTCGGGATGGCGTACACGACGGCGCTGTTCTGGGGCAGCTCGTTCTCGGCGATGAGTGCCTCGAAGAACGTCTGGGTGAGGTCCGCCCGATCGGCGTCCTCCGGCAGACCCGAACGGAGCATGAACTGCACGCGGTCGGGGTACTCCGTCGCGGCTTCCTCGCCGTAGAGGACTTTCTCCTCGCCGGTGAGTGCGTCCTCGTACGTCGCCAGACAGGTCAGTGTCCGAATGATCTCGTCGCCGGCCTCGCGGTCGGGCCGGGAGATAACCGTGCGCGTGCTCCCGAGTTTCACGCCAACTGGCACGGCTGACTGAGGTTCGGTACTCTGGGTGCCGCCGCCGGCAGTTACCGTGCCGCCGTCCGTGTCCACACCGTCGACGTCTGCGCCTTCGTCGGCGTCCTCGCTCATACGAAGACGTATTTCGCGAGGGGGTTTGTATACATTACTCGGCAGCTATCAGAACTGAGAGACGGACGGTCCCGACCGGAGGGAGGGACCGTCGAATGATCGAACGGCGAGGGAAACGAGCCGTGAGACGGACGGCGCCGAGCGAAGCGAGGGGCCGTCGAATGATCGAACGGCGAGTGAAACGAGCCGTGAGACGGACGGCCTCGAACGAAGTGAGAGGCCGTCGACTGATCGAACGGTGAACGGAGTGAACCGTGAGACGGACGGTCCCGACAGGGCGGTGCGAACGCAGTGAGCACCGCCGACCGAGCGAACGGCGAAGCCGTGAGCAGCGAAGCGAGTGGCCGTCGACTGATCGAAGGCCGAAGCGACAAGAGAGGAGAGAGAGAGAAACTATCGGGAGAATCGGCGAAGCCGAGATCTACACCATGGCGTTCAGCTTCGCGATGTACACCAGGCTGAGCATGTGGTCGTCGACGCCCAGGTCGTTGCCGTCGTTGGAGCCTGCTTCGTCGATCCCACGCAGGTACTCGGCCAGGTCGGACTGGACCTCCTCGGTGATCCAGTCGGTCGACTCGTAGTAGTCCAGCGCGTCGCTGGCGCCCTGGTAGCCCGAGTGCATCAGCAGGAACTCGAGCCACTCGAAGACGACGAACTCGGCGGCGTACTTCTGCGGGAGGCTCCGGAGGTAGGGCTTGTCGGCCTCGTCGTCGAGGAACGGGAGGAGTTCGCGGTACAGCCCGGCGCGGAAGGAACTCCCCGCCGCGACGTCCTCCTCGCCCTCGAAGGCGACGTCGAGGTCAGCCGGGTCGGCTTCCTCGCCCTCGCCGAGGCCGTTCGGACGCTGCTGTCTGGCCATCTTCCGCAGCTCGTCGAGGTCGTAGTCCCGCGGGTTGATCGTCATGATACTGTACGTGTATCACTACTCCGTGTTAAATCTTGCACACCGTCTGACGGCCGGCTGACCGGGAATTTGGCCGTTGCCGATAGCCGACTGAACTGGAGTGGGAATTACGTCGCTGATAATCGGGGGCGTATCTTTATAATCCGACACGGACCAGGGACTTGTAATTCGACGATGAGTAGGCAAACTGCGGCCGGCCCTGCGCGCCTGTGCGTGACCAACGCCAAGGGTGGGACCGGCAAGACGACGGTGGCTATCAACGTCGCCGGGGCGCTCAACGAGCGCGGCCGAGACGTCCTCTTCGTCGATCTGGACCCGCAGGGCAACGCGACGGAGGGGCTGGGATTGACCGAGGCCTACGACGCGGCGCCGCCGACCCTCTTCGACGCGCTGACCCGGGCCGACCGCCGGTCGGTTGTCTCGGACCTGATCGTCGAGCACCCGGAGATGGACGTCCTGCCGAGCAACATCGACATGCTCCAGGCCGAACACGAACTGACCATCGCCGACCTCATCGCGCGAGCCAAGGGGGGGCAGACGGGGCTCGACCCCGACGCCCTGGCCTCGCTGGCCATCAACGTCACGCCGGACGCCGTCGAGGGCCCCCACGCCCTGGACCTGTTCGCGAAGACCATCGCGCACGTCGAGGACGACTACGACTACGTCGTCGTCGACTCGCCGCCGTTCTACGGCAAACTGACGGACGCGGGCATCTTCGCCACCCAGCACATCGTCGTGCCGGCGCTGACCGAGGCCACCTCCGAGCGGGCCATCGAGTTACTCATCGACCAGATGGCCGCCCTCGAAGGGCAGGCCGACATCACGGTCGACACCCTCGGCGTCGTCGCCAACCGAGTCGAGAAGACCAACGAGGACCTGACCATGATCGAGTGGCTCGAGGAGGTGTTCACGGACTTCCCGGTGTGGCAGGTCCGCAAACGCGTCGCACTCCAGCGGGCGTTCTCGGCCGGCCAGTCCATCTTCGCGTACGACGCGTCGGTGGACATGGCGGACGTCTTCCTGGAGATCGCGGCGTCGCTCGACGACCGATTCGGCTACGAGAACGTTCCAGCATGACAGTGATACAATGACCGACGAGACGGACGAACGGATGGACCGGGCCGCACGCATCCGCCAGATGCGCGAGGGCCAGCGAGCGAATCGTGACGACGACGCGACGGACGCCGACGGCGACGGCGCCGACGATGCCAGTCCCTCCGGCGACCAGGGTGGGACCCCCGACGACGCAGACGGGTCCGTCGACCAGCGCGTCGCCACTAACGACACCGGGAGTAGCGCCGGTAGCGCCGACGCACCCGCCGACGTCGACGCACCCGCCGACGCCGACGCACTCGCCGACGCCGATGCACCCGCCGACGCCGATGCACCCGCCGACGCCGATGCACCCGCCGACGCCGATGCACCCGCCGACGCCGATGCACCCGCTGACACCGACACATCCGCCGACGCCGACGCTCCGGACAGCGACGACGACCCGGGCGGGAACGGGAGCGCCGACGAGGACGCCGCCGCCGCGGCCGCCCAGCGCGCAGCGCAGGCCGCCGCACAGATCACCGGTAGTGAGCCTGTCGACGCACCGGCTGCCGGAGGTGGCGCGGCCGCCCAGGAGTCGTCGGTCGAAGCGGACGCCGCTGACGGTGCGGTGGCCGCCCAGGTTCAGCAGGGGCCGACCGGCGTCGAACTGCCCGACGAGGCCTCGATCCAGTCCGCCATCGCCGACGAGGTGCTGGACCCCGAGGACGGCGGACCCGCGACGCCGGCGACCCGGCGTGGCGCCGACGCTGCGAACGCGGCGGTGGCCGAGGACAGCGTCCGCGTGCTCGAGTTCACACTCGGTGACGAGCACTACTGCCTCGACATCGCCCACGTCGAGGAGATCGTCAAGCGCGAGACGATCACGCGCGTGCCCAACACGCCGGAGTACGTGGAGGGGGTCGTCGACCTCAGAGGCCAGATCACGACCATTCTGGACCCGAAGCTACTGCTCGACATCGACCAGGAGGGGTCGGAGTCGCTGCTGGTCGTCTTCGCGCCCGACGAGTTCGAGGACCAGGGGGCCATCGGCTGGGTCGTCGACGAGGTCCGCCAGGTCGCCCCCATCGTGAAATCGGAGGTCAGCGCCGCGCCGGTCGACGCCGACTACATCGAGGGCGTCATCGACCGCGACGACGAGGACGAGTTCGTCATCTGGACGGACCCGGAGGTCGCCATCGAACTCGCGACGGGCGAACACAGCGACGACTGAGTCGACTGACTCTGGTTCTGGGTCTCAGGCGTCTCCGTTTCCGTTCCCTTCTGCCGACTCGCTCTCCGATTCGTCCGCCTCGACCGTCAGGTTCAGCTCCTCGCGGACCAGGTCGACGGCGTTCTCCACGGCCCCGACGCTGCCGAGGTAGCCCGCACCGACCGACGTTTTGAGCGCCAGTGCGGCCCGGCCGGTCAGGACGCGCGAGCCGACCTGTGCGACGGCGCCGTCGCCGACGCTGACGAGCCAGCCGGGGGAGTCGAATTCGTAGCGGTCGAGTTCGGGCGCGAACCCGCCGCCGCCACCGAGCCGGTGGTCGACCAGGACGGTAATATTCCGGGCCGCGACGCGGGCCTGGCGGACGGCCGTCTGTGCGCTGGCCGGGACTGCCTCCCCGTCGACGTCGACGACCCGGCCGGCGTCACCGACCACGAACGTGTCGCCGGCGAGTCGCAGGTCGCTGCGGACTACCGGGCGTTCTGCGTCCATCGCGTCGGGGCCGCGGATGCCGCCGGTCCAGACGAACTGGTCGTAGGCGAGCTCGTCGCCGGTGGCGAGCGTGACCGCGTCGGCGTCGGCCGACTCGACTGCTGTGCCCGTCCGGACGTCGACGCCCGCCCGTTCGAGTTCGTCGCGGACGGCCCGCTGGAAGTTCCCGGGAAAGGACGGGGCCACGGCGTCGAGCCGTTCGAGGAGGAGTATCTCGGAGTCGGCGCCCCGATCGTCGGCCATCGCCGCGAGTTCGCCCGCCAGCTGGACGCCCGACAGGCCGGCGCCGCCGACGATAACTCTCCCGTCGGCGTCGAGCACGTCCAGGTACTCCGCTCGTATTTCACGTGCGTGCGCGAGGGATTTGAGTGGAGTCCCGTGGTCGGCGACCCCCGGCAGGCCGTGGTCGTCGGTCTCGGCGCCGAGACAGACGGCGCCGACGTCGTAGTCCAGCCGCTCTTCGCCGTGGCCGTCGTCGTCCTCGCCGTCTTGGCTGTCGAGCATCGCCGTTCCCTCTGCCGGGTTGACGTCTGTGACCCTGGCCTGCCGGATCTCGCAGTCGAGCACGTCCTCGAGCGGTATCGTTATCTCCTCGGCCAGCGCGGGCCGGCGGACGGCCCGGTGGAGTTCGTGCTGGACGAGGTGGGAGTCGGACTCGTCGACGACGACCAGCGTCGCCTCGTCTGGCAGGGCATTCTGGAGCTTCCGGGCGAGGGTCAGGCCGGCGTAACCGGCACCGAGGACGGCGACGCGCATGCAGGAAGGTCGGCTGCAGCAGGGAAAAGGTCACTGGGTGAACAGGCCGGCGTCGAACGAGCGACGATGACGTGGGGGTCGCTCGCACGCGCCGTCCGGGAAAAGCAATCCTTAAAACCGGCGCGACGGTTCTGTGAGACATGGCTGGAACTATCGAAGTGCTCGTTCCGGGCGGAGAGGCCAACCCTGGCCCGCCGCTCGGCCCCGAGCTCGGACCGACGCCCGTCGACGTTCAGGCGGTCGTCCAGGAGATCAACGACCAGACCGAAGCGTTCGACGGCACCGAAGTGCCCGTCACCGTCGACTACGACGACGACGGCTCCTTCAGCATCGAAGTCGGCGTCCCGCCGACGGCCGAGCTGATCAAGGACGAGGCCGGCTTCGACACCGGCTCCGGCGAGCCCCAGGAGGACTTCGTCGCGGACCTCTCCGTCGAACAGGTCAAACAGATCGCCGAACAGAAAAAGCCCGACCTGCTGGCCTACGACACGAAGAACGCGGCGAAGGAAGTCGTCGGCACCTGCGTCACCCTCGGCGTCACCATCGAGGGCGTCGACGCCCGCGAGTTCAAGCAGAAGGTCGACGCCGGCGAGTACGACGATATCCTCGCGAGCGAAGCGGCTGCGTAACTGCTCGGTCGAACTTCTCTTTCGACCGTCGACTCGACTGGTTCGAGCAGCTGCTCTCGCCTCCGGTTCGACGGTTTTAAGTGTCGCATCGGCTTCGTTCCGCACGAGACAGCGGCCGTACCGTCGCTTCGGGCGACTCCGTCCGACGACAGTACCCCTGTTTCACTGACCCGTAGCAGCCTTCGGGCGTACTACGGAGGTGAACAATGGCAGACGAGAACATAGAGAACGCAGTTTCTCGCGCACTAGAGGAGGCCCCGCCTCGGAACTTTACCGAGACAGTGGACCTCGCCATCAACCTGCGCGACCTAGACCTCAACGAACCGTCGAATCGCGTCGACGAGAGCGTCGTGTTGCCTGCCGGCACTGGGCAGGAGACCAGCATCGTCGTCTTCGCGGAGGGCGAGACCGCCCTGCGCGCAGAGGACGTCGCGGACCAGGTGCTCTCCGGCGACGAACTCGCCGAACTCGGCGACGACGACGACGCGGCCAAGGACCTGGCCGACGACACCGACTTCTTCCTCGCGGAAGAGGCGATGATGCAGAACATCGGTCGGTATCTCGGGACGGTCCTCGGACCGCGCGGGAAGATGCCGGACCCCATCGGTCCGGACGACGACGTCGTCGAGATGGTCGAGCGGATGAAAAACACCGTCCAGATGCGGAGCGGGGAACGCCGCACGTTCCACACCCGCGTCGGTGCCGAGGACATGTCGGCCGAGGAGATCGCCGACAACATCGACGTGATCATCCGGCGCCTTCACGCCGACCTCGAGAAGGGCCCGATGAACATCGACTCGGTGTACATCAAGACCACGATGGGTCCGTCCGTGGAGGTGGCCTGATATGAGCGCCGAGGCAGAACGCAAGACCGAGACGATTCCGCAGTGGAAACAGGAGGAGGTCGACGCCATCGTCGACATCCTGAACTCCTACGAGAGCGTCGGCGTCGTCAACATCGCCGGCATCCCGAGCCGCCAGCTCCAGGACATGCGCCGCGAGATTCACGGCTCCGCCGAACTCCGTGTCTCGCGCAACACGCTCCTGAAGCGCGCGCTCGACGAGGCCGACGCGGACCTGAGCGCGCTCGCGGAGTACGTCTCCGGCCAGGTCGGTCTCATCGGGACCAACGACAACCCATTCGGGCTGTTCAAGGAACTCGAGGCCTCGAAGACCCCCGCACCGATCAACGCGGGCGAGGTCACGCCGAACGACATCGTCATCCCCGAGGGTGACACCGGCGTCGACCCCGGTCCGTTCGTCGGCGAACTCCAGAACGTCGGTGCCAACGCGCGTATCGACGAGGGTTCGATCAAGGTCATGGAGGACTCGACGGTCCTCGAGACCGGCGAAGAGGTCTCGGCCGACCTCGCGAACGTCCTGAGCGAACTCGGAATCGAGCCCAAGGAAGTGGGCCTCGACCTGCGTGCCGTCTTCGCCGACGGCGTGCTGTTCGAACCCGAGGAACTCGAACTCGACGTCGAGGAGTACGAGGCCGACGTCAAGGCAGCGGCCTCGGCCGCGTGGAACCTCTCGGTCAACGCCGAGTACCCCACCGCGCAGAACGCCAGCGTGCTCCTGCAGCAGGCCAGCGGCGACGCGAAGGCACTCGCCATCAACGCCGCCGTCGAGGACCCGGACGTCATGCCCGACCTCGTGACCAAGGCCGACGCGCAGGTTCGCGCTATCGCCTCGCAGATCGACGACGAGGAGGCCCTGCCAGAGGAACTCCGCGGTGTCGAGGCACCGGCCGCGACCGCGCAGGACGAATCGAGCGACGAAGCAGACGCATCCGACGAGAGCGACGCCGACGACTCCGACTCAGAATCCGACGAGGCCGAAGCGGCCGAGGACGACGATGACGACGAGGACGCTGGCGACGCGCTCGGAGCGATGTTCTAACACACCCACTACACAACAATGGAATACGTTTACGCAGCACTCATCCTGAACGAATCGGGCGAAGAGATCAACGAAGAGAACCTCACCAACGTGCTCGACGCAGCGGGCGTCGACGTCGAGGAGTCCCGCGTCAAGGCCCTCGTCGCCGCGCTCGAGGACGTCGACATCTCCGAGGCCGTCGAGGAGGCCGCCGCCGCGCCCGTCGCGGCCGGTGGCGCCGCAGCGCCCGCCGAGGGCGGTTCCGACGACGGCGGTGCGGACGAGGAGGAAGCGGCCGAAGAGGAAGAGGCAGCCGACGAAGGCGACGACGAGGACGAGGACGACGGCGAAGGCGGCGAAGGTCTCGGCGAACTCTTCGGTTAGAGCGGTTCGACGAGCCGTTTCTTTTGCGTGAGACGGGTTCGGGAGCGGCAGCGCTGTTGACGTGACTGCCACGGGGCCGCAGCTTTATGACTGAGGACGGGACCAGAGCGCCCAGATGCTCTTCCCGGTCCGGTTCGTCGTCTCCCCTGAGGGATCCGCCGCAGTGCTCGTCGCAATCCTGGCCGGCGTCGCCCTCGGCACGGCGAGCGGGTTGACGCCCGGTCTCCACGCCAACACGTTCGCGCTCGGCCTCGCGGCCGTCGCGTCGTCGGTTCCGGGCCCGCCGACCCTCGTCGGCGCGACGATGCTCGCTGCAGGCACCACGCACACGTTCCTCGACGTGGTCCCCGCGCTGGCGCTGGGCGTGCCCGACCCGGCGATGGCTGCCAGCGCGCTGCCGGGCCACCGACTGGTCATCGCAGGTCGCGGGCGCGAGGCGATCCGGCTCTCCGCGCTCGGAAGCGGGCTCGCCGTCGTCTTCGCGGTCCCGCTCGCGATACCGGTCACGCTCGCGATGCAGCGGGCCTACCCGACCATCCGGGCGCACCTGTCACTCTTGCTCGCCGGCGTGGCCGTGTTGCTGGTCGTCACCGAACGCACGCCCAGCGGCAAGGTCGGTGCGACGCTGACGCTCGTCGCCAGTGCGGCGCTCGGTTTCGTCACGCTCGACCTCACGCCGCAGGCACCGCTCCCGGTCGGCGGGATGCTCGCGCCGCTGTTCGCGGGCCTGTTCGGCGCCCCGGTCCTGATCGAGAGTCTCGGTGGCGGCGGCGTTCCGCCGCAGGACGACGCGACGCTGGCGTTCTCCCGCCGTGACGTCGGCGCCCTCGCGCTCCTGGGGACCGGCGCCGGCGCTATCGTGGGGTACATCCCCGGCGTCTCGGCGGCCATCGCCTCCGCGGCGGCGCTCGGCGTCCTCTCCGGGTCGGGCCCGCGGGCGTTCGTCGTCACGACCAGCGGCGTCAACACGGCGACGGCCATCTTCGCCCTCTTCGCACTGGTCGCGCTTGGCAGCCCGCGAACTGGCGTGCTGGTCGCCGTCGAAAGCGCAGGCATCCCGATCGACCTGCCGGTCCTGCTCGCGAGCGTCGGTTTCGCCGCGGTTGTCGCGGCAGTTCTCGTTCCCGTGCTGGGCGACCGGTACCTCGACTGGGCCCGCCGGGCGAACCAGAACCGCCTCGCTATCGGGATTCTCTCACTGCTGGTGGCACTCTCCTTCCTCTTCGCCGGCTTCGTTGGAATTGGGGCGTTCGGTGTCGCGACGGTGGTCGGGTCCATCCCCGCAAGGTTCGGTGCCAAGCGAGCCAACTGCATGGGCGTGCTACTGGGTCCGCTGGCGCTCTCGTGAGGAGTAGAACTACTTGATTGATCAGTTTGGGTTGAGACGGCTACTGGAGCCACAAACAACAGCCCGAAAGCTCCCTCCCGCCCGGGTCGGCTGACTAATCGGGAGAAACGGGCGGGACTGAAAGGGGCGGCCTGCTGAACGAACCCCGGCGAAGTAAGTACCGCAGGCCGAAGGCCGAGGAACGCAGCGAGCCGCGGGAGTTCAGCAGGCCGGGGCTTTCCTTTGTTGTTGGTAACGTCGTCAGTAGTTCCGTCGGTACTGACCGATCAACACGGTAGTTCCACCACTCACCGAAACTATCTCAGATATAGCCACGCCGCCGGAAGTGAGCGGCCATCGCCACGGCGATGAGGGCCATCACGACGAGGACGGCCGGGTAGCCGTAGCCCCAGCCGAGTTCGGGCATGTTGTACGGGCTGGCGGCCGGATCGAAGTTCATGCCGTAGACGCCGGCGACGAAGGTCAGCGGGATGAAGATGGTCGCGACGACGGTCAGGGTCTTCATCACTTCGTTCGTCGACTGGGAGAGGGCGTTGAGGTAGATGTCGCGCGCTCCGCTGACCAGGTCGCGGTAGGTCTCGGTGAGGTCGGCGATCTGGACGAGGTGGTCGTAGACGTCGCGGAAGTACTTCTCCGTGTCCGGGTCGACCTCGTCGGGGTCGCCGCGGGCGAGGACGCCGACGGCCTCGCGGGCGGGCCACACCTGCTTGCGGAAGGAGAGCAGTTCGCGTCGGACGCTGTTGATCCGTTCGAGGGTCGCCCTGTCGGGGGTCTCCAGGACGTCCTCCTCGATGGCCTCGATCTCGTCCTCGATGCGGTCCAGCAGGTCGAAGTAGTCGTCGACGACGACGTCGATGATTCGGTAGGCGGTGAAGTCGGCGCCGCGGTGGAGCAGGCGCTCGTCGCCGGAGGCGACGGCCCTCCTGACGCGCTCGACGACGGGTGCTGCGCCGGTGGTGACGGAGACGATCCAGTCGTCACCGAGAAAGATCCCGACCGGCGAGGTGGCGACCTCCTCCCGGAACGTCGTCTCGCCGCGGGCCAGCGTCGCGGTCTTGAGCAGCACGAACGTGTGGTCGGGGAACTCCTCGGTCTTCGCCCGGACGTCGTTCCCGAGGTCATCGATAGCCAGGCCGTGGATGTCGAACTCGTCAGCGATGGCATCGAGTTCCGCGTCGGTGACCTCGGTCGCGTGGATCCAGGTCGTGCCAGCGGCGGCCCTGGCCGAGGCGAGGTCGTCGTACTCGGTCGTCTCGCCGTCGCCGTAGACGATAGCGGTGATCATGGGGAACCGGTGGTTCTCGTCGCTCTCACGCCAGCGCGTGTGATTGGCATGGCTCTCCAATGTCTCCGGTCGCCAAAAAGCGTTGGCGCGTCGGGGATCCGATCGTCACCCAGCACCGGCCGGTCCCGCTCAGTGCTGGATGCCGCTGAGCAGGACGTCCTGTCTGTCTTCCTCGTCGGGCAGTTGCTGGGGGTGGACGGCGATTCCGACGACGACGTCGCCCTCGTGGGTGAACTTGGTCACGTGGACGTAGACGCCGACGTCGTCCCCGCCGACGGTCGTCGTTCCCGAGAACTTCACAACCTCTCGCTCGGCCCCGAGGATGGGGACCGTCCGATTGCTGTCCCGCGAGACGTCGTCGATTCCGGCGTACTGCTGGGCGACTTCGGTCACGACGCGGCGTTCAGACCAGTCCGTGGCCGGATTCAGCGCCTGACCAGCCATCTCGATTTGCGGCGTCGTGAACACGATGACGCGGCCGAGTTCCCGGTCGCCGAACGGACCCAGCGAGAGCGTCCGGTTGTACTGCGTGACGTGGTTGATAACGCGGACGGTCCGTTCCTGCCCGGCGACGGAGACGTTTCTGGAGATGACCTGCGTGTCCGAGTTGGACAGCTCGTAGCCCGACCCGTCGAGGGCCGTCTCGGAGACGTTCGCCTCGGCGGATTCGAACGTCGGCGTGTTGCCCAGTACCAGGTCGACGCAGCCGGCCGTCGCGACGAGCAGTGCCAGCAGCGCGATTCCCAGCGTCTTTCGGCGGTTCATACCCGGTTGCTAGGCGTTACTCACCGATAAAGGTCGTCACTGGGGACAGATCCTGACGGAGCGGCGACGTGTCGACCGAAACAGACGAACTGCGGAGGCCGTCGCGTGGCGTCACTCGATCCGGTACGTCGGGCCGTCGTCGGTGTCCTGTACCTCCACGCCGAGGGCCTCGACCTCGTCGCGGAGTTCGTCGGCCCGTTCGTAGTTCCCGGCCTCCCGCTCGCGTTCCCGGAGGTCGAGCACGAGTTCGACCAGGTCCTCGGCGACGGAGACGTCGCCGCCAGCCGACTCGTCGCCGAAGGAGAGGCCCAGCACGTCGCCGCCGAACTCCTCCAGCGTCTCGATTGTCTCCCGGAGGCCCTGGTAGTCGAAGGTGTCGGCGCCGTCGACGTGGACGTTGACCGCGCCGACCAGTTCGGTCAGCGCCGCGAGTGCCTTGCGGGTGTTGAAGTCGTCGTTCATCGCTCGCTCGAACTCGCCGCGCGCCGAGGCGACCGCCGCTCGCAACGACTCGTCCCGCGTGGTGGCGTAGGCGTCCACGTCGTCGCACGCGTCGACGGCTCGCTCGTACCCCCGCTCCAGCGTCTCCCAGCGCTCGGTTGCCTCGGCGATGGTCTCCTCGCTGTAGACGGCGCGGTTGTGGTACGCCGTCGAGAGCAGGAACGTCCGCACGACGTCGGCGCCGTACTCCTCGACGGCGGCCTGGGTGGTGAAGAAGTTCCCCAGCGAGGAGGACATCTTCTCGCCTTTCGTCTCCAGCAGGCGGACGTGGAGCCAGTACTTCGCGAACTGCTCGCCCGAGGCGGCCTCGCTCTGGGCGATCTCGTTCTCGTGGTGGGGGAAGACCAGGTCCTGGCCGCCGGCGTGGACGTCGATGGACTCGTCGAGGTGCGTCATGCTCATCGCCGAGCACTCGATGTGCCAGCCCGGTCGGCCCTCGCCCCACGGTGAGTTCCAGGTCTGGGCGGTCTCGCAGGCCTCCTCGGCCGGTGCGGCGCCCTCGTGGCGGTGGTTTTCGATGGCCGCGGGGTCGACGCCGTCGTCCTTCCAGAGCGCGAAGTCCGCGGGGTTACGTTTCTCCGATTGCTCGTCGGGGTCGCCCTGTGCTTCGATTTCGTCGACCTGCTGGTTCGAGAGCTTGCCGTAGTCTTCGAAGCTGGTGACGTCGAAGTACACCGAGCCGTTCGATTCGTAGGCGTACCCATTCTCGACGAGCGTCTCGACGAGGTCGACGATCTGGGGGACGTGCTCGGAGACCCGCGGGTACACCTCGGCGCGGTCGAGGTTCAGCGCCCGCATGTCGTCGATGACCGACTGGACGTAGTGGCGGGCCACGTCGGCCTCGCTGTCACCGACTTCGCCGACGCGGGCGACGATCTTCTCGTTGACGTCGGTGAAGTTCTCCACGTGACGGACGTCGTAGCCCAGCCAGCGGAGCCAGCGGCACATCACGTCGACGTGGACCCAGCCGCGCGCGTGGCCCAGGTGAGAGGGGTCGGAGGTCGTCAGGCCGCAGTAGTAGAACAGCACCGAATCGGGATCCCGTGGTTCGAAGGCCTCTTTCTCACCCGTCAGCGTGTTCGTCACGCGCAGCGTCATTGTGAACGAAAAGTCGGTCGGGGCGCTTCAAACCGTCGAATGGCGGCGAACGAGTGTGTCGTGTCGGTCCGTTCCAGCGGGGACGGAGAGTCGTCAGGATTATGTCGTGACTGCAGGTTTGCACAGTCGATGCCCTCCAGACGAGCCTTCCTCTCCGGCGTGGGAGCAGTCACGATCACCGCGACGGCGGGGTGCCTCGACGGCGCGACGCCGTACTACGCCGGCCAGGACGACCCCGATACCAGCTGGTGGCCCCAGCCGACCTTCGACCGATACGGAACCTGCTACAACCCGCAGTCGGTCGGTCCCACCGACGGCGTCAGCGAGCGCTGGAGCGTGGAGATATCCAGCCCGTCGGCGCGACCGGTCGTCGCCGATGGCACCGCGCTCCTCCCGACGGCCGACGGCGTGGTGGCCGTCTCGGCAGCCACCGGTGACGAGCAGTGGCGCGAGCGCGGCGATGACGACGACCCGGTGCTGTGGCCCCGCGACGTCCTCGTGCACGACGGCACCGTCTACGTCGCCGTTATCGGCGAGACGGGGATATACGCACTGGATCTGGAGACGGGCGAGCGTCGGTGGACCTTCTCCGAACCCGACCACGGCGTCCAGACGCTGCTGATCGAACCCCGTGATGGGTATCCGATGCTGTTCGCCGGCGCCCACGACACCGTCTACGGGCTCGACCCGGAAACCGGCGAGCGTCGGTGGCGCCGCGAGGTGTTCGGAGAGGTGATGGGTCTCGTGCTCGGAATTCCAGAACTGCTCGTCGCGACGCAAGGTGGCGAACTGTACGCACTCTCCCGCGACGACGGGAAGGGGTACTGGCGGCGGAACTTCCACGGGATGTGTACCGCACTGGGGACGACAACCTGGGGTGGGCCGTACGTGAGCTTTTTCGGCGGCCCCACGTATCGGCTCGACGACTACGGGAAAATCGAGTGGCGGGCTGACAGTTACACCAGGGGCTCGTTCGTCCTCACTGGCGATACGATATTCACGGCCGGACACCGGCTCCAGGCCCGGAAATCGAGCGGCGGTGACGAACGGTGGACCGCCGGTGAGACGACGGACTGCGGTCCGGCGGCAGCGGGCGAAACGGTCTACGCCGCCAGCGACACCGCGGTGACAGCATACCGGTTCGACGGGGGCACCGGCGTCGGGCCACTCCGCACCAGTGCGAAGCGGTGGTCCCACGAGGTCGAAGGCCGGCCGGCAAAAGGGATCGCAGTCGCAGACGGTGCGGTGTTCGTCCTGACCGAGGGCGGCAACGAGACATCTTCGATGGCCTACGCGCTGGAGTCGGCGTGACGCAATTCAGGCGTCGACGGCCGCCTCGACCGCCCTGATAGCGTCAGCCCCGACTCGTCGTTCGACGACGACCACGATGGCGTCTTCCGTGACGCCTGCCGCTTCCACCTCGATACCGGCAGTCTCCAGGCGTCCCAGGACGCGCCGCAGGACGCCCGCGTCGACCGACCCCGAGCCGACGATGGCTGTGGACCCGCCGCCCTCCGCGGCGAAGCCGACCTCGCCGACGGCGAGTAGGGGCTCCGCGCCGGCCGCGGGGCCGATTCCGCTCTTCATCGACACCCGGACGTCGCCGCCCGCCGGTTCGAACTCGTCGAGTTCGTCGCCGAAGCGCCGCAGCGCGGTCGCGATGGCGTCGCGTTCGCCCTCGACCGGGAGGTACCGGGCCGCCGCACTGTAGTTGAGCACGCCCGCCCGGAGCGCGTCGAAGAGGAACGGTTCGTCGCGGACCGCGTCGCGGGTCCGCTGGGCGAGAGATTTCGATCGCATGTCCCTCTTCGAGTGGTGTATCCCCAAAAGTGGCGCGGGTTTGGAGTATGGGTGACCGATTGGCATTGCAGCGAGAGAACAACGCAAATTGAAACCGCGAACATCGAGAAAGCCCCGACCGCGTGACCTCCCGCGGCTCGCTGCGGGTGGTTCGAGAGACGCTCCGCGTCTCTCGTCATCACGAAAGAGCGGAGCTCTTTCGAAAGACTTCGCTCCCTCCGGTCGCTGCAGTCCTTACGTCGCCGGGGTTCGGCCACGCGGTCACCCCTTTCAGTCCCACCCGGCCTGGACAATCAAGCCGGGCGGGGCTGTCTGGTTGTTCGTTCCGTTGTTGCCATCACAGGCGGGTACACACTCTCGTACCCAACTAGTCCAGCGAAGCCCCTAAGTCTCGGCTCACGCAAGGACAACCCAACATGCAAGCGCTGGTCATCGCGGCCCACGGGTCGCACCTCAACGCCGGGTCCTCACAGCCCACGTTCGACCACGCGGACACCATCCGGGCGGTGGGCGCGTTCGACGAGGTTCGCGAGTCCTTCTGGAAGGAAGAGCCCTCCTTCCGGGAGGTGCTCAGGACCGTCGACGCCGACGAGGTGTACGTCGTCCCGCTGTTCATCTCGGAGGGCTACTTTACCGAGCAGGTCATCCCGCGGGAGCTCCGCCTCGACGGCTGGGACCCCGAGGACTGGGACTCCGACGGGACGAGCGCGACCCACACGACGCTGACCGCGAGCGACACCGGTCAGACCGTCCACTACTGCGGCCCGGTCGGGACGCACGACTCGATGAGCGACGTCATCGTCCAGCGGGCGGAGTCGGTGACGGGCGACCCCGACGTGGGCGATGGGTTTGGCCTGGCCGTCGTGGGTCACGGCACCGAGCGCAACGAGAACAGCGCGAAGGCTATCGAGTACCACGCCGACCGCATCCGGGAGTCCGGCCGCTTCGACGAGGTCCAGGCGCTGTTCATGGACGAGGACCCGGAGGTCGACGACGTCACCGACTTCTTCGAGAGCGACGATATCGTCGTCGTCCCGCTGTTCGTCGCCGACGGCTTCCACACCCAGGAGGACATCCCCGAGGACATGGGGCTGACCGACGACTACCGGACGGGCTGGGAGACGCCGGCCGAAGTCGACGGCCACCGCATCTGGTACTCCGGCGCGGTCGGGACGGAGCCGCTGATGGCCGACGTGGTACTGGAACGGGCGGCCGACGCGGGCGCGGACGTCGAGGCCGCGATAGACGAAGTGCGGTCGACGGCCGGCGGATCGCCGGCCTCGGGGGACTGACGATGCGGGACGACCAGGTCGCGGCCGCCGAGGACGCGGCCATCGACGGCATCGACTTCGACGGACTCCGGATCTCGCCGGCCGGCGCGGAGTACCACCTCCTGATCGGTGACGGGAAGCCCCGCTCGGTCGCGAACGACGAACTCGGGGCGGCACTGTCGGCCCACGCCAACTACGTCACGAACTGGTACTACTGGCACGCCGTCGCCCCGCAGAAAGCGGACCGCTGGGCGTTTCTCCGGTGGGTCGAGCACGCCGAGGATCTCGGCGTCGAGCGCCGGTACGCCGCGATGGCCGACGGCAAGTTCGCCCGGAACTGGGGGCAGCTCAGGATAACGGTCACCATCGACGCGGACGGCGAACGCCGGTACGGACTCCGCCACGTGGACGACGCCGACGAGCCCGACACGACCCTCGACTCCCACGACGACCCGCTCGACGCGCGGACGCTGACCAAGTACGACGACGACGGCCAGTTCCGGCCGCTCAAGACCGCGCCGACGCTCCAGACCGGCTGGCAGTTCACGGACCTCTCCGGCGCCGCCCTCGTCGAGGCGGTCGACTTCTTCTACCCGGCGACGGTCACCAACTGGCATCGGGAGCGAGGGGCTGAACGGAGTGACGCCCCGGCCGGGCGAGCGGGAGCGGAGCGACACGCGAGCCAGGAGGGCGACCTCGACGTCTCCCACTGGCGCGAGACGATGGAGCGCCAGACCGGCATGTACGGGCTCGTCCAGACCTGGGACCGCGGTGAGGGCCACGAACACGTCGAGTGGGTCGCCGAAGCCTGCTGTGACGACTCCCAGTGTCTCAAACGCCGGGAGTGGCAGTACGACGAGGAGACGGAACTCGACGCGCCCGGCGGCGAGGGTGAGTTCCCGTGTCGCGAACCCTGCTCGCTCGTCGTCGCTGCCGCGCGCGAGTGGACGAAGCTCGAATCCGAGGAGTCACGGACCTACGAGTTCGAGCTGACGCCCAGCGAGAAAGAACAGATCGAGACGATCATCGACGCCGTCGCCGACGGCAGGGCCGACGAAATAAGGGACGCGGACGTCTCCGACGGCGCCAACCGCTACCGGGCCCGGTTCCTCCGCGCGAAGCTGTTCGACGAGGACGGCAACCTGGGCGGCGTGGAGACGGGCGAGTAGTCAGCGTCGAGACGGGCGCGTAGTCACTCCGCGTACGCCAGGAAGAGACCGACGAGTACCGCGAAGAAGACGACGGCCGAGCCGAACTGGACGATCGGTGACTGGACGACGGCGACCACCGCGGCGGCGAGCAACAGCGCGACCCCGGCCAGCAGGAACACCGGTGAGCCGATGCGGTCGGCCAGGGAGGGACCGCTGCTCGACTCGGGTTCCTTCGGCTGGGGCTTCGAGAGCGACTCGTCGACCTGAACCGGCTGCTCGGATTCAGCAGGCTCCACGAGGTCGACGTCGACGTAGCGCGTCTCGGCGCCGTAGCTCGTGACGACCTTGAGCTTGCCGTGGCCCGTCGCGCCGCGGTCGACGGTGACCCGAACGGGGCGTTCCGACTCGGCCTGGACGTAGTGGTTGTTCGCGTCGAGGGTCGCCAGGCGTGAGAGCGGATCGTCGAGGTGGAGGTGGACGTGGACCGCCTCGCCGTGGTTGACCAGCAGGACGTCGAACGACCCGTCGGTCTCGATTCCGGTCGGCACGTCCAGCGAGTGGAGGGACTCGCGGTTGAGGTGGACGGGCAGCGTGTCTGGCACGATACTGTCTCTCCGGCGGGACGGTAGAAAAAGGTTGATACTGCCCGAAAACCGGTGAGCGATACTATAAGCGGGTGACGATTCAGTAGCGATCCGTCCGGCGTTCTCAGGCGGGGATGTCGTCGCGCATATCCGGCGGCAGGAGGTTCGGGATGCCCTCCTCGATCGGATACCGTTCGCCACACTCGGTGCAGGTGAGCGTGCCGTCGATGACGTCGTCCCCGTCACGCTCGTCGACGGTCAGTTCGAGTTCCTGCTTGTCGAGGGGACAGCAGATGATGTCCATCAGGTCCTCTTTCATACCACGGTATCCGGACTGACCCGTAAAAAGAATGCCGGGTGTCGAGAGGGTCGTCTTCTCGGCCCGGCAACTGATACCCGCGCGAGCGTCCCGTACTCTCGGATGTGATACTGGAGGCGGTATCCTTACAATTCCACCCCAGTTAGTACCGATGTGGAACTGGCCAGGGACCCGTTCTCAGCGGTACTCACGGAAACACCGACTGTGATACGAGGTTTACCGTTGCAGAATGTACACGAAGTGACGTCGATCGCGGGAGTGGGGATCTCGGCTGCACTGGCAGCTACGGTCCTCTCTCTCGCAACCGTCGGTGTGCTTCTGTACGCCACGACCCGAAGCCTCGACGACGTCGGTCGCCAGCAGTATCCCATCCTGGCGAGGTGGACGGTCGGCGGGTTCCTGGGAGCGGGCGTGGTCGGGGCCCTGGTGCTCGGGTTTCAGCCGGTAAACGACCGCGTCGAACTCGCTGTCGGGGTCTTCCAGCTCGCGCTCTGGGGCACGGTCGGTGGAGCTCTCGCCGGCGTGCGTATCGCGCAGGGTGAAGCCGCTCGGGCCACCAGCGAGCGCGAGCGGCACCGCTGGCGCTCGCTCTTCAGGAACGTCCCGGCGGCGATCGCCGACCTCACCGTCGAGAATGGCACGCTCGTCATCGTCGCCGCCAACGACGCCTTCCGGGACTGGTTTCCCGTCGTCGAAGACGACGAGAGACCGGCGTTCAGGTCGGTCGTGGCCGTCGATACCGACGACGCCGACCTGATCTCAGCTGTCGAAAACGGGCGTACCGTCGTGGTCAATTTCTCCCTGTCGACTGCCGACGGGCGGCGGTACTACCGACTTCGCCTCTCTCCTTACAGCTACGGGAACGTCGAGCAGCGCGCGCACGTCATGCTCACCGACGGGACCGAACTCAAAGAACTGGAACAGGAACTCCAGCGGACCGTCGCAGAGCTTTCGAACAAGAACGACAGACTCGAACGGTTCGCGAGCGTCGTGAGTCACGACCTGCGCAATCCGCTGAACGTCGCGTCCGGGCACCTCGAACTCGTGGACGCACCCGAGGAAGAGGAGCGACTCCAGAAAGTCGCCAACGCCCTCGACCGAATCGACGACCTCGTCAACGACCTGCTCGACCTCGCCCGGGAGGGCCGCACCATCGACGACCCCGTCCCGCTGGACCTCCGTGAAATCGTCCAGGCCTGCTGGGAAACCGTCGATACGGGTCAGATGGACCTGGCTCTGGACGTCGACGCCACCGTGCTCGCGGACGAAGACCGACTCATGCAGTTGTTCGAGAACCTCTTCCGGAACGCCCGCGAGCACGCGGGTGACGACGTCACAGTCACGGTGGGCGAACTCGACCACGCGAAGGGCTTTTTCGTCGCCGACGACGGCCCGGGGATTCCCGAGGACGAGCGCGACGACGTCTTCGAACCCGGAACGACGTCGACGTCGGACGGAACCGGCCTGGGATTGAACATCGTCCGCGATATAGCGCGAGGCCACGGCTGGACGGTCGAACTGACCGAGTCCGCAGACCACGGCGCCAGATTCGAGTTCGCCGGTGTCGACCGGCGGTAACCGGACGGAGCGTCCCCTTTCGTCGGGTCGAACTGACGACTGATACCGGTCGGTGGCGGCGAGAATCTGGCAACTCGATGGGGCGGTGACCCGCCCACGAACCTCAGAACGGTCGTTCGCGAACGATGGTCTCCGACCGGCCCGGGCCCAGACCGATCGCGTATATCGGTGCGCCGACCTCGTCCTCGATGTATTCGAGGTAGGTCCGCGCGTTCTCTGGGAGCGCCTCGTATCCCTCCTCGGCGACGGCGGCCCAGTCGGCCGCTGCCCAGCCGTCGAACGAACGGAAGTTCGGTTCGCAGGCGGCCCACTGTTCGGTCGTCGCGGGCATCGTCTCTCGCTCTTCGCCGTCGAGGGTGTACGTGTGGCCGACCTTCAGTTCGTCGAGGCCGGCGAGGGTGTCGACGTGGTTCACGGCGAGGCCGGTGAATCCGCTGACGCGGGCAGCGTGGCGGAGCATCGGCATGTCCAGCCAGCCGACCCGCCGCGGGCGGCCGGTGACGGTGCCGTACTCGTCGCCCTCCTCGCGGATGTGCTCGGCCAGTTCCTCGTTGCGGCCCTCCGTGGACTCGTCGTAGCCGGGCGTGTCGCCGACGACCCCGCCGAGTTCGGTGGGGAGCGGGCCGCTCCCGACGCGGGTGAGGTAGGCCTTCACGATGCCGATGACGTCGCCGTCGCCGACGACGGTCGGACCGAGGCCGGTGCCCGTGCAGGCCCCGCCCGCGGTCGGGTTGGACGAGGTGACGTACGGGTAGTTGCCGTGGTCGATGTCGATGATGGTGCCCTGGGCACCCTCGAACATGACGTTCTGGCCGTCGTCGATCTGTCGGGCGAGGAAGTCGCCTGCGTCGACGAGCATCCCCTCGCGCTCCATGCGCGCGCCGAACTCGCTGTACTCCTCGAACAGCGCGTCGACGTCGAACGCCTCGTCCACGTCCACGCCGTACACTTCTTCGGCCAGCGCCCGCTTTTGCGGGACGACGTACTCGAGACGGTCCCGGAGGACGTCGGGGTCGGTCAGGTCGCCGATACGGACGCCGCGACGTCCCGCCTTGTCCTCGTAGGTCGGCCCGATGCCGCGGCCGGTGGTGCCGACTTCCTGGTCCGTCTCGCTCTTGACGTCCTCCTCGATGCCGTCGAGGACGCGGTGGAACGGAAGGATCGTGTGTGCGCGCTCGGCGACCCGTACGTCGGGTTCGAGTCCGCGCTCGCGGAGGGCGTCTATCTCGTCGAACAGCGTTCGCGGGTTGACGACGCATCCGTTACCGAGAACGCCGACCTTGCCGCGTACGGCTCCGCTCGGAACGAGCGAGAGTTTGTACTCCTCGCCGTCGTCGACGACGGTGTGGCCGGCGTTGTCGCCGCCCTGGTAGCGAGCGACGACGTCCGCGTCGTCGCCGTACAGGTCGACGATGCCGCCCTTCCCCTCGTCGCCGAGCTGCGAGCCGACGATGGTTACGGTCATCAGTCGGGACTTTCGGGGGCCGTGGTAAACAGATTACGGTCCGAAACGCCCCGTTACGGTCGCCCGCCTCAGGACCACGATAGCTTTATACACACCTTACTCGAAAATTAGACCAGCGAAGGACCCGGTCGGACAGCAACTTTTAAATCCTGCAAACACAAGTTAACAATTGCCATGATAGACAGGCTTGAGAAGGAAGTAGACATGCTGGAGCGACATCTGCAGGTTCTGCGGATGGTCATCGAGAACGAACCGATCGGGATCGTCAAAATGTCCAACGAGACGGGCTACCCGCACCACAAGGTTCGCTACTCGCTGCGCGTGCTCGAGGAGGAGAACCTCATCGAGCCATCCAGCCAGGGCGCCATCACGACCGAACAGACCTCCGAGTTCGTCGAGGACCTGGACGACAAGGTCGACGAGATCATCGACAAGCTCGAAGGCATGAAGATCGAAGACGCTGCAGAGATCGAAGGGTAACGCAGCTTTTCGTTTGCGGCGTCAGTGTTCGGAGACGGCGAGGTGGAGTTACAGCTCTGGGACGGCGAGGTGGAACTCCTGGTTTCGCGCCTCCACCAGGCAGAGGTGGTAACCGCCCTTGCGCGAGAGGTTGACGAAGCTCTTGCGCTTGTCGCGGCTGAACAGACCGCTCGAGGTGGCCTCCTCGGCGGTTTCGAGGGCTGCGGGTTCGAAGAAGCTCTCCGTGACGAGGAACGCGCCAGCGAGCGAGTCGCTCGACTCACCGACCCGCGAGGCGCGCTTGACCAGGTCCGTCATCATCGCGTCCGTCGCGGGGTCCCGCGAGTTGTTGATGTTCGCGAGGAGGAGCGGGTTGCCCATGCGGTCGCGCACGACGATGTCGAAGCGCTCCTGTGAGCGGTGTTCCTCGCCGTCCTCGGTGTAGTTGACGCTCACCTGGCCGTTGAGTTCCGCGCGGTCGATCTTCGGGAGCGCGTTGTAGAGGTCGGCCATCCCGTCGGCGTGGCCGGTGTCGCGGACCTCGTACAGCAGGCTCCCGATGATCCAGTCGACGAACCGGTACTGGATCGTCCCAGTCAGGAAGTCGTCGAAGGGCTCGTTGCCGACCGCGGCGTCGTCGGCGTCGAACTGCGTGTGGTACTCCAGACGCATGTTCTCCGCGACGGCCGACCGGTCGGCGTTGCCCGAGTGGGCGGTCTCCAGCGTCGCGTCGCCCTTGGAGTTGTACCGCACGAACAGGTTGGTGTTGTCGATGGCCTCGCTCGCACTGACCTGGGTTCCAGCCCCAGTGGCGCCGTCCTCGGCGAAGTCCTCCAGACGCTCGGTGAGGCGCTCTATCTCGGCGCGCGCCTCCTCGAGTTCGGACTGGAGGCGGTCGCGTTCGGTCTCCAGGTCGGCGAATTTCGTCTCGAGTTCGTCCCGCTCGGCCTCGACGCGCTCCAGATCCGTCCGGAGGTCGTCTACCTCCTGTTCGCGTGCCTCGAGTTCGCTCGCGAGTTCACCCGCGTCGTCACCGTCCGCTGCGGGGTGGGCGGACTGGTCCTGGTCTGGGCCGGTGGACCGGGACTCCGCAGGCGCAGAGCCCTGTTGCCCGTTCTCCGGTGTGGCCGCCGCCTCGTTCGGTTCACGTCGAGCGTTCGGTTCTGTTCTGTTCGCCGATCCGTTCACCGACTGGTCGGCGGTTCGCGACGAGGGTTCCTCGCGCTGGTGGGGTCGCTGTCCGCCCTGGGGCCGCTGCGTCTGGGTAGACTGCGCACTGCCACCGTTTCGGCCCACGGACGTGTCCGACGGCGTGGATCTACTCGCCGCGCTGGTCAGGGATGGGTCGAGTGACGGAATGGACCGGACCTCCAGGTCGCTCGCCGACCCGCCCGCGGGCGAGCCGCCGAGTCGCTGTCCGTCGTTCGGTGTCCCTGGAGCCGGGTCGGTCGGCTGTGACCGTCCACCCGGCGCCGGATCGGTCTGTCCCGAGTCGCTGCCGGGCCCGGGGGACTGCTGGCCCGACGACTGGTCCGTCGACGACGCGGACGTGGCGCCCGGATGGGGCTCGTCGGTCGTACCGGGTTCGCTTCGGGCAGCGGTGTCGTTTCGCTCGGGCGTCGGGTCGTCTGTCTCTGCGGTCGGGTCGTCCGTCTCCGCCGTTGGGTCGCGTGTCTCGACTGTCGACTCGTTCGTTCCCGCGTCCCGGCCGGTCTCGTCCTGCTTCGTCGACCGGGGCGGGGCCTCGTCGTCGGCGGGTGTGGACTCGTCTGTGGAACCGGTCGCCGTGGCGTCTGCCGGTTCGTCCGGTTCGGCCTCGGTGACCGGCCCCGTCGATTCAGCGGGGGCCGTCGCCCGGTCCACTGGGTCGTCCTCGACGGCGGTGGTGTCGCTGGTGTCCTCGACGTCCCGGGACGCAGTATCCGTCTCGCTGCCTGTGTCCACGGAGGCATCTTCCTCGTCCGTCGAGGGAACCGCCGCGGGGTCCGGGTCGAGCGCTGCTGGTTCGTCGCCGGTTGGATCCTGTGCGGGCTCGTCGATGCCCGCGTCGGTCGACGCGTCAGCGCCGGGTATCGGGTCGACCGACGCCGAGTCGTCTGCGTCGTCCCCGGACTCCGGAATGTCGATGGGCTCGATGTCCACTGGCCGGACCTCGTAGATGCCGACCTCGTCGTCGGCCTGTTCGAACGCCTCGTCGTCTGTTATCAGGCGTTCGCTGGCGCCCACGTAGGCGACGCTCATCGAGCGTCCCTGGTGGTATACCTGGTAGTAGTCGCCAGAGAGGACGTTCTCCGCCAGTTCGACGAACCCGGTGAAGGAACCGTCCGACAGGGTCCGGTCGACGTCGGCGATCGGCGTATCTTCGGTGTAGTACTTGGCGCGGACCTCGTCGGAGCGCTCCTGCATCACGGCGAGCAGTGGCAACGCGGGGTGGGGCGCCTCGCGGGCGTTCCCACTCGCCTCCTCGAAATCGTCTATCGACCCCTCGAGGATGCCGACGACTGTCCCCCTGATCATGAACAGTCGCGTGTGTCCGGCCGTCACGACGCCGGAGAACTCCGCTGAAGCGAGGTCGCGCAGGCCACTGTATCCACCACCGAACGGAACAGTCTCCCAGTCGTCGACCCGTTCGACCGTGCGCGGACTCATGATCAATGCAAAGCCCCAACCGGGACAAATAGTTTGCGCCGTCTCCGTGGCTCGTCACGCCAATACGTCCCGTTCTCGGGACGTGTAATGTCGTTCGGAGAACAACTCGGCGGGCCAGGCCGCCTGAACGCGGTCCGGCTGGCCACGAACTGCCAGCTCCCCTGGGAGACGACGCGTCGACAGTGCTCGATACGAGCGGTGTCCGTCGACGGACGTGCTTCGATGCACCTTTTGGCCCCCGCGCGCAAGCGCATCCATGAACGAGCAATCGGGGTTGAGTGACCAGTACCGGCGGGCGAGTCCGTGGCCGCTGTTCGTCGCGCTCGGGCTTGCACTCTCCGAGATTGGGGTGTTCGTCGGCGTGTTTCCCGTCGCCGTCTTCGGCCTGTTGCTGTTCGGGGGGAGCGTCGCCGGCATCCTGACGGAGTCGGGATACACGGAGCGACCGTGGTCGGCGCTGATCGCGCTGGGTGCCGTCCTCGCCGTGGCAGGCGTCGTCCTGATTGGCTGGCAGGTGCCGGTCGACCAGATAACGCTCGAGAACTTCGGCCGGAACGGGATCCTCTCCCGGAGCCTCTCTGTCGTCGCGGCGGGTCTGACGATGGCCGTCGCCGGCGCCGTGGCCGCCGTGGTCGAGCAGACGAAGCACTGACGGTCACACGCGTGCGTACCTGGCAAGTTGCCACCTCCCGTCGTCGACGGAAATCAATACTCTATTAGTCCGGGTTGGTGAACTATCCTCCATGTCACTACTGGGATTCGAACGGGAGACGCTGCTCGACCTGACGGTCAACGTGATTCCGATGGCGATCATCGTCTTCTTCATCGTCGGTTTCGGCGTCGTCCCCTCGTTCGGCGTCGATCCGGTGCTGACGACGGTGCAGTACTCGCTGCTCCTGGTGCCGCTGGTGGCCCTCGCGGTGCTGACGTACTACGCGGGCAAAGTGGTCGAGCGCGACGAAGGCAAACACCAGGAAGCGGCCGACGCCGCGTCGGAGTAGACCGCCGACCCGTCGGTACACTCCCGTTTTTCACACCGCCCTTTCGAGAGGAGGAGCCCCGCGTATCCGCCAAAATCGACAGACACGTGCGGGAAAGACCGGCCGTGGATCGACCCTTTCATAATGCATCAAACCTCAGTTTGAGCTATGGCAGGAGAGCAGCTGGCGCTGACGGTTTTCATGGCAGTGCTCCTCGTCGCCATCGTCGCCGTCCTCACTCGTCTGGAGGACTGGCGCTCCTACACTCCCCTGGCGGGCGGGGGCGGCGTAGGCTACGGCGACGAGGCCACGCACGGGCACGAGGAGAAGCCAGGCGGACTGGTCCGCTGGCTCACGACGGTCGACCACAAGGACATCGGAATCCTGTACGGGACCTTCGCGATCATCTCGTTCGCGGTCGGCGGGATCATGGCCTTCCTCATCCGGGTCCAGCTCGTCGTTCCCTCCGGGGCGATCGTGGAGAACGCGTTCTACAACTCCATCATGACGAGCCACGGGATCACGATGCTGTTCCTCTTCGGGACGCCCATCATCGCGGCGTTCGCGAACTACTTCATCCCGCTGCTCATCGGCGCGGACGACATGGCGTTCCCGCGGATCAACGCCATCGCGTTCTGGCTGTTGCCCCCCGCGGCGTTGCTCATCTGGGCGGGCTTCTTCGTCCCGACGATCGACCCGGCCCAGACGGCCTGGACGATGTACACGCCGCTCTCTATCGAACAGGAGATGTTCGGCATCGACCTGATGTTGCTCGGGCTTCACCTCTCGGGCGTCTCGGCGACCATGGGGGCGATCAACTTCATCGCGACCATCTTCACCGAGCGCGGTGAGGACGTCAACTGGGCGACGCTGGACATCTTCAGCTGGACCATGCTCACGCAGTCCGGCCTCATCCTCTTCGCGTTCCCGCTGCTCGGGAGCGCGCTCATCATGTTGCTGCTCGACCGGAACCTCGGCACGACGTTCTTCACCGTCGACGGCGGCGGCCCGGTCCTCTGGCAGCACCTGTTCTGGTTCTTCGGCCACCCCGAGGTGTACATCCTCGTACTCCCGCCGATGGGGATCATCAGCTACGTGCTGCCGAAGTTCTCGGCGCGCAAGCTGTTCGGGTTCAAGTTCGTCGTCTACTCGACGCTGGCTATCGGCGTCCTGAGCTTCGGCGTCTGGGCCCACCACATGTTCACGACTGGCATCGACCCACGCCTGCGCGCGTCGTTCATGGCAGTCTCCCTGGCTATCGCGATACCGAGCGCCGTGAAGACGTTCAACTGGATCACGACGATGTGGAACGGCCGGCTCCGCATGACCGCGCCGATGCTGTTTTGCATCGGGTTCATCTCGAACTTCATCATCGGTGGCGTCACCGGTGTCTTCCTCGCGTCGATTCCGATCGACATGGTGCTCCACGACACCTACTACGTCGTCGGCCACTTCCACTACATCGTGATGGGCGCAATCGGCTTCGCTGCCTTCGCCGGCCTCTACTACTGGTTCCCCATCTTCACCGGGAAGATGTACCAGCGCACGCTCGCGAAGTGGCACTTCTGGCTCTCGATGGTCGGGACCAACCTGACCTTCTTCGCGATGCTGGTGCTTGGCTACCTCGGCATGCCGCGCCGCTACGCGAGCTACGAGTTCGACGGCGCCATCGCGCCGCTCGCTCAGGTGACCACCTGGCACCAGATCGCCTCGCTCGGCGCGTTGCTCCTGCTAGCCGGGAGCGTCATCCTCGTCTGGAACCTCGTCCAGTCGTGGCTCGAAGGGCCGGTCGTCGAGACCGGCGACCCGTGGAACCTCGAAGCGGACAACATGAAGGGCCGTGACTTCGCCTGGTTCGAACGCAAGCTGAAGACGGAGCGAGCGATCACGGACGGGGGCGAGGAATCGTCGGAAGACGATTCCGAGCAACAGTAGACCGCAGGTCTACTGGCAGTTGGAACTCGCGCGAGCGAGTTCCAAAGAGGAGAATCGTCGGACGACGATTCCGAGCCTCGATAGAGCGACGCTCTATCGTCGGTTGAATTTTCGGAGAAAATTCAAAGAGGAGTCCTCGTCAGAGGACTCCGAGCAACAGTAGACCTGCGGTCAATCGCGGTTGCGAATTCTGCGATACTGTCAGTCACCGAATCCTGGGACTGGTCCGAGAACCCCGACGAGCACGTCGCCTTCTGTTCAGTCGAGCTCGTCGACGACAGTCAAGCGGGCCGACGGGAACGGCTCTTCGAGCGGTGGCTACAGACCGCCGGCGATGAGCACGATACCGGTGATGAACATCATCGCGGCGATGCCGGCCAGCACGAGAAACAGCAGGTCCTTCTCTGTCATGGCTCGCCCTTCGACGTCGAGTGAAAAAGGCTAATCGTCTCGCGGTCGAAGCTCGGTTCGTGAGTAACTCGAACCGAACGCGGCCCGGGGACCGCGTCGTCGGACAGCTGTACGTTATCATCGTCGCCATCGCCGGCGTGATGGGGTTCGTGCTCGGGACGATCAGCCCGGCGGATCTGGAGCCCGAACTGTTCGGGGTCGTCGCACTGCCGCCCACCCCGCTGGGCGTCGCGCTGTACGGTATCGTGACCGTCGGCGTGGGCCTCGGAATTCTCCTGGCACTCGTCGTCTACGTCTCGAACAGGTACGCGGACGCGTAACGCGGGTCGCTACCAGGTCCTCCGTCACTGACGCCGCGAGCAGCGGTGCGTCCGGAGAGCGTTCCGGCGCTGGACCGTGCCTGGCTGGAAACGGTGGTCGCCGTCGACCGTTACCGCGGAAGCTGGTCGTAGTAGGCGACGTAGAACGCGTGCGAGACGGCGTACACTATCGTCCCGAGAACGACCGTCATCGCCAGATAGATCCCCAGTTCGGTGGTCGAAAGCGCGTGGAGCGCCGTCTGGCCAGCGTTTTCCAGACTCCTGGGATCGTCAGCCGAGAGGGCTAACATGTACACAGTCGGGATGTAGCTGACGAGACTGATCAGGAACGCCAGCAGGTCGAAGCCGACGACGGAGAGGAAGTTGTTCTTGACGAGGCTCCCGCTGCGTTTGAAGGAGTCGACCAGCCCGAGGTCGTCGACGACGACGGCGGCGGGGAAGAACTGGAGGAAGAACCACGGCAGGAGGACGACCAGTAGCGAGAGCAACACGCCGACGAGGAGGACGGCGACGGCGGCGGAGGTCACGTCGGCCATGCTGCCGAAGCCGAGGACGAAGATAGAGAGGATCAATCCGACGAACCCGACGACGAAGTAGAGGACGAACGTGACGATACCAAGGACGATGGTGCCGCCGAAGATGGACAGGTAGTTCGACGTGCCGGCCGAGAAGAACCGGCCGACGGTAGCGCGGCCGTGGAGACCTTCCTCGAGGGTTCCGATGATCCCGCCGAGGTAGAACGGGACGGCGAACAGGAACACTGCGGAGCCGGCGAGGACGAGCCACGGATCGATCACCTGGAGAGCGCTCAGTCCGGCGCCCGCGAGCGAGTACGCGAAGACCAGGATCCAGATGACTGGATTTCGTTTGAGCGAACCGACGCCTGTCGAGAGGGAACCAATTACACCCATAGGGGGTTCACCTGGCCCGCGGGTGATAAGCTTACTGAGACGATGTCGGAATAAAGCAGCCTACGAGACGCCGGCGGTCTCCCGGTACGTGCCGTAGTGGTCCTCGAAGACGGCCATCACCTCGCCCATCGTCGTCCCGACTTTCACTGCTTCAATGAGAGCAGGAACGACGTTCTCGCCGTTCTCGGTCGCTCGACGGACCTCGGACAGCGCCGCGTCGACGGCGTCGTCGTCCCGCGACGCCTTCACGTCGGCGAGTCGCTCCTGCTGGCGCTCCTGGACGGTCTCGTCGACCTGGAGAATCTCGGGTTCGGTCTCCTCCTCGACGGTGTAGGCGTTGACACCGACGACGGTCTCCTCGCCGTCCTCGACGCGTTCCTGGTACTCGTAGGCGGCGTCCTGGATCTCCCGCTGGAAGTAGCCCCGCTCGATGCCGGCGAGGACGCCGTCGCGCATCGCTCCATCGCCCAGGTCGTCTCTGACGTGGTGGATGTACGCCATCGCCTCTTCCTCCATCTCGTCGGTGAGGGCCTCGACGGCGTAGGAACCACCGAGCGGGTCGACGATGTCGGCGGCGCCGGACTCCTTGGCGATGATCTGCTGGGTCCGGAGCGCGACGCGGACCGACTCCTCGCTGGGCAGCGCGAGGGCCTCGTCGAAGCTGTTGGTGTGGAGGCTCTGCGTGCCGCCCATGACGCCGGCCAGCGCCTGGATGGTCACCCGGACGACGTTGTTGAGCGGCTGCTGGGCGGTGAGCGACTGGCCGGCGGTCTGCGTGTGGAACTTGAGCTTCTTGCTGTCGGGGTGGGCGGCGCCGTACCACTCGTCCATCACGCGAGCGTAGATGCGGCGGGCGGCGCGGAACTTGGCCACTTCCTCGAAGATGGAGTTGTGGGCGTTGAAGAAGAAGGAGAGCTGCGGGGCGAAGTCGTCGACGTCCATGCCGCGGTGGAGGCAGTCCTCGACGTAGGCGAACCCGTCCGCGAGCGTGAACGCCAGTTCCTGCACGGCGGTCGACCCGGCTTCCCGGATGTGGTAGCCGGACACCGAGACGGGCTTGAATTTCGGCGTCTCCTCGCTGGCGAACTCGACGACGTCCGTGACCAGCTTCAGGGAGGGTTCTGGAGGTACGACCCACTCCTTCTGCGCGATGAACTCCTTGAACATGTCGTTCTGGAGGGTACCCCGCAACTCCTCGCGCGGGACCCCTCGCTCGTCGGCCAGCGCGACGTACATCGCGAATATGAGGGGCGCGCTCGGGTTGATGGTGAAACTCGTCGAGACGTCGGCCAGGTCGATGCCGTCGAACAGAATTTCCATGTCGCGCAAGGTGTCGACGGCGACGCCCTCCCGACCGACTTCGCCCTCGGCCATCGCGTCGTCGGAGTCGATACCCATCAGCGTCGGCATGTCGAACGCCGTCGAGAGGCCGGTCTGGCCCTCGTCGACGAGGTAGTGGAAGCGCTCGTTGGTCTCGCTGGCCGTCCCGAAGCCCGCGAACTGGCGCATCGTCCACGGCCGCCCGCGGTACATCGTCGGGTAGACGCCCCGGGTGTAGGGTTCCTCGCCGGGAAACCCCAGATCCTCGACGTAGTCGAGGTCGGCGACGTCCAGCGGCGTGTACAGGCGGTCGACCTCGAGGTTCGACACCGTGGCGAATCGCCGTCGCCGTTCGCCGTAGTTCTCCAGGACCGGCCCGAGCGTGTCGTCCGTCCAGTCCTCGCGGGCCTCGCGAATCGCGGCGAGGTCCTCCTCGTCGAACATACCCTGCTAGTTGGTAGCTAACGACAATAAGGCTCCCGGGGACCGACCGCTCCTTACTCCGGGTCTTCCTGCAGTCGCTTGGTCGTCTCGACCAGCGGGTGGGCCCCGTAGTCGACTACTTCGATGTCCTCGATAGAGCTCAGGTCGGACTTCTCGGCGGTGCGGGCCATCCCCAGGTCGACCGGCTGGTCGAGGACGATGACGTAGGCGTCCATCGTGTCGACGCCGATACGTTCGGCGGCTTTCACCCGGTGGTGGCCGTCGGCCAGGAGGAGCGTCGGCTGTTGCTCGTCACCGGCGCTCCCTCCGAAGTCCTCGACAGTGGACTGGGAGGGCGAGCGACCGCCGCCGTTGTCGATGACGACGAGCGGTTCGGCCAGGCCCCGCCGGAGTTCGTAGATCCGTCCCTCCAGTTCGTCCGCGTAGACAGTGTCCTGGGTCGGCGTCAGGTCGGCCAGGTCGACCTCGCGGCGCTCCTCGCGCGCGGTCACGTCGTGGATGCTCTCCAGCGTCCGGGTGAGTTTGTCCACCTTGCTCGGGGTCGCGCGCTCGATCTGCGAGCGGATGACGTCGGCGTTGGAGATGATGCCGACGAGGTGGCCGGCGTCGTCGACGACTGGCAGCTTCTGGATGCCGGAGCGGAGGATGACGCGCGCGGCGTCCTGGACTGCCATCTCCGGGTGGGCGACGAGGATTTCGTCGCTCATCACCCGGAACATGGGCTCGTGGTCGTCGGCCAGCAGCAGGTCGCGGGCGCTGACGAATCCCTCGACGCGGCGGCCGTCGGTGACGGGGAACCCGCTGTGGTCGTCGCTCTCGTCGATGCGACGGGCGACGTCGGCGACCGTGTCGTCGAGCGACACCGTCGACACCTCCTGGGTCATGTACTCGCGGACGCGCGGCTTGCCCTCCTCGGCCATTAGCGAGGATCAGACGCCGCCGGAGGAAAAAGACCCCGTTCGGCGTCGGGCCGGACCGGGGCCGCGACTCACACGGACGGGTGTAATTCGTTCCCGATACGTCTCGAACGCTGGACCGTTTCACACTCAGCGACCGCCTGACGTGGGCCGTCTCCCGGAAATAGTTACACCCGTCCGTCTCACTCTTCGGTGACCTCCTCGAGGGACTCCCGGTCACTCTCGAACGTCTCGGGACCGTACACGGACGTCAGCAGGCGGTCGGAGTTGCCCTGGAGCGTCTCGAGGAAGCGGTCGTCGACGACGGCACGGACGACTTCGTGGAGCGACTCGTCGCGGTCTTCGATAGTGTCGAGGACCCCCAGTGTGATCTGCGCGCCGGCCATGTCGGCGTGGCCGCCGGCGCTCCCGATCTGGCCGAAGGCGTCCCGGAGCGTCTCGCCCAGGTCGATGTCCGTCCCGCGGGCGCGTGCCGAGACGTAGATGGTGCCGTCCTGGACGCCGTAGACGAGCGTCGCGTTGACGTCTTCCAGCGTGAGCAGCCTGTCGGCGGCCTGGGCGAGCGCGTCCCGGTCAGAGAGTTCGCCGACGCAACTCAGCAGGACCGAGCCTTCCTCCCGGCGGTTCTGGATCGCACGGCCGACAGTCTGGAGCGTCTCGGCGGTGATGCTGGGTTGTTCGATGCGCTGGAGTGCCTCCATGTCGGCGTGTGGGAGGAGAAACGCGGCGGCCTCGAAGTCGTCCGGCGAGACCTCCCGGCGGAACTCCTTCGTGTCGACGCGGATGCCGAACAGGAGCCCGGTCGCGACGGTCTGGTCGACGTCACCACCGAGGCGGCGGACGTAGTCGACCAGGAGCGTGCTCGTCGCGCCGACGTCGCTCCGCAGGTCGACGAACCGCGCCTCGATGGGCGCCCGGGGCGGGTGGTGGTCGATGACGACGTCGATCTCCGTCTCATGGGGGAGCTGGTCGTTGACGCCGGGCCGGGAGTGGTCGACCAGGGCGAAGCCGTCGTACTCAGACAGGTCCGATTCGTCGTCGAGATTGTGGAGGTCGAACTCCAGCAGGTTCACGAACGCCCGGTTCTCCTGGTGGGATATCTCGCCGTAGTAGCAGACGTCCGTCTCACAGCCCACCGCCTCGGCGATGCGTGCGAGCGTGACGGCGCTGGCGATGGCGTCGGGGTCCGGGTTGTCGTGGGTCACGACCGCCAGCCGGCCGTCGACGTCGCGCAACACCCGCTGGAGCTGGCGCACCTGCAGCCCGCCGTCACCGATGGAGTGGGACAGCTCCTCGGCGACGACGTTGCCGGGGTCGACGACCTGGTCTGCGACGGTCGCGAGCGCCGCACTGGTCTCCGGTGTCGGGTTCCGCCCGGCGTATGCCAGGACCATCGACTCCGGGAACACCGTGTCGACCGCCCTGGCGGCCCGCAGGTTGGTCTCGCCGTCCTCGGCGGTGATAAGAACCGAGTCGGGGTCGGCGCCGAGGTCGCGGAGGGTCTCCCGGTCGCTCGGGTCACCCGGAACGACTCGAATCCCGCCCGACCGGAGCGTGTCCACCCGGTGCTCGTCGTCCGTCACGACGAGCAGGTCCCCACGCTGGTCTTCGAGCGCGGAGAGCAGCCTCCTGCCGAGGGGACCGGTCCCCAGCACCAGGCGAGAAGTCATGGAGAGTGTTCGGCCTTCGAGCGTCTAAAAGGCACGCATCGACGTCCGGGAGAGGTCGGACGAGTCGGATCTGGCGGTCACTTCAGTCGCTCCTGGAGGAAGGAGGGATGGGCCGCGGTGACCCCTTCGACGCCGAGGATGGACTCCTCGATGACGTCACCGACGGCGCCGCCGTCGGCCGCGCGCACCTCGGCCATCAGCATGTGGTCGCCGCTGGAGGTGTACAGCGACTCCACCTCGTCCAGCTCGGCGAGTTCGCGGGTCGACTCGACGTAACAGTCGCTCGCGACGTCGATGCCGACGAGCGCGATCGTCTGGCTCGCGAGCTTCTTCGGGTCGACGTCGGCGGAGTAGCCGACGATGACGCCTTCCTCTTCGAGTTTCTGGATGTACTTTCGAACCGTGGGCTTCGAGACGTCGGCCCGGTTCGCTATCTCCGCGTAGGACGCCTGCGCGTCCTCCTCGAGAACAGACAGAATGCGACGCTCCGTAGACTCCGCGCTCATAGCCAGTTCTTTTTCCCGCGTATGAAAATATGTTCCGGATTCGCAAACGACGGTTATTTGTGGTGTTCGAGGAGTTCGTCGGCCGCGCGCTCCCACTGGTAGTCCTCGTCGAAGTAGCGTTCGGCCAGCGGCTCTTCGGGCGCCTCGCCGAGGGCCTGCTTCTCCTCGCCGTAGGACGGCCGTTCGTCCTCGACGTAGTAGCGTCCGGTCAGCACCTCGCCCTCGTAGAGCTTGGACTCGGTCTCGAACATCATCTCCGCCGCTTCCTCGCGGTTCGAGACGTCGAAGTCGTACTCGTCGGACTGCTGGACGTCGGTGTAGGGGACGTACTGCTTGGCGTCCTTGTTCCAGGTCGGACACTGGGTCAGGAAGTCGATGTGCGCGAAGCCGTCGTGCTCGATGGCCTCCGCGATGATCTCCTTGGCCTGGTTCGGGTTGACCGCTGCCGTCCGGGCGACGTACGTCGCGCCGGAGGTCAGGGACAGCGACAGCGGCCGGATCGGCGACTTGGCGCTGCCCGAGGGCTGGGTCTTGGACTTGTGACCCTTCGGCGACGTCGGGGACGTCTGGCCCTTCGTCAGCCCGAAGATCTCGTTGTTGAAGACGATGGAGACCATGTCGTGGTTCTCCCGGGCCGTGTGCATGAAGTGGTTGCCACCGATGCCGTAGTTGTCGCCGTCTCCGCCTGCCGCGATGACGGTCAGCTCGGGGTTGGCCAGCTTCGCTGCGCGGGCGACCGGGAGCTCACGGCCGTGGATGGTGTGGAAGCCGTAGCTGTTGAAGTAGCTGTTGAGCTTGCCCGAACAGCCGATGCCGGTGAACAGCGCCACTTCGTCGGGGTTCTTCCCGACCTCGGGCATGGCCTGTTTCAGCGCCTTCAGGACGCCGAAGTCGCCACAGCCGGGACACCACGTCGCCTGCGGTTCGATGCCGGGCGTGAACTCGTCTCGTTCGGTCTCTCGTTCGTTGCCGATTGCTGAGAATGCACTCATTGTTAGTCACCTGCCGCGGGGACGTACTTCATGTTCGTCGCGGCCAGTTCCTCGCCGTCGATGCTGGTCTCGAAGCCCTCGACGATCTCTGCCGGTTCGAACGGGTTGCCGTTGTACTTCAGCAGGCTGGAGAGCTTCGGACCGAACCGGCCGATCTCTTTCTGGGTCAGCCCGCGGAACTGACCGGAGGCGTTCATCTCGACGACGAGCGCCTCGTCGACTGATTCGAGCCACTCGCTGACCTCTTCGACCGGATACGGCATCATGTCGGAGACGCCGAGGGCCTTGACCGAGTGGCCGGCGTCGTTGAGCCGGTCGACCGCCTCGAAGGCGGTGTCCTGGTGGCTACCCCAGATGAGGATGCCGTGGTCGGCGTCCTCGGGTCCGTAGTAAGTCTGGTGTGAGCTGTTCTCGTCGAGGTCGGCGCGGATGTCGTCGAGCTTGTCGAGCCGACGGTTCATCTGCGCGATGCGGTTGTCGGGGTCTTCGCTGATGTGACCCGACGGGTTGTGCTCGTTGCCGGTCGCGAGGTAGCGCCCGCCCTCCTGGCCGGGAACCGACCGTGGACTGACGTTCGAGCCGTCCTCCGGTTCGTGGAGGAAGCGCTGGAACTTGCCAGAGGAGTGGTGGGCCGCCTCCGCGATCTCCTCTTCGGTGAGCACCGAGCCCGGGTCCGCGTTGGGCTGGCGGTCGAAGAAGCTCTCGTCGACGTTGCGGAGTTCGCCCTGGAGCTTCTGGTCGTAGACGACGATGCTCGGGATCTGGTACTCGTAGGCGATGCGGAACGCCTGGCGCGTCTGGTCGTAACACTCCCGGATGTTCCCGGGCGCGAAGACGACGCGGGCCGAGTCGCCCTGGCTCGTGTAGAGGACGTGCTCGAGGTCGGCCTGTTCGGGCTTCGTCGGCATCCCCGTCGAGGGGCCGGCACGCATCGCTTCGAGGAGTACTATCGGCGTCTCCGTCATCTCGGCGAGGCCGAGTGGTTCCGACATCAGCGCGAAGCCGCCGCCCGAGGAGCCGGACATCGCCTTGACGCCGGTGTGGGACGCACCCAGCGCGAGCGCCGCCGCGGCGATCTCGTCCTCGACCTGTTCGGAGATGCCGCCGAACTTGGGCAGGTGCTGGGACATGAGCGTGAACACGTCGGTCCACGGCGTCATGGGGTAGCCGGCGATGAACCGACAGCCCTCGTCCAGCGCGCCGTAGGTGATGGCGTTCGACCCCGAGAGGAGCACCTGGTCCTCCTCGTGGGGTTCGGATTCGGGGATGCGCAGGTCGTGTTCGTGCTCCATCTCCTGGACCTGCTCGTAGGCCTGGTCGAGCACGTCGAGGTTCGCCTCCATGATGTCGCCGGACATGTTCTGCTCGATGAGCTCCTCGAAGTAGGAGAGATCCATGTCGAGCAGCGCGGCGGTCGCCGCGACCCCGGCGGTGTTGCGCATGACCTCGCGGCCGTGTTCCCGGGCGATAGAGCGGAGATCGAGCGGATACACGTGCCAGTCGTTCTCCTCGGCACGCGCCTCCAGCTCCGTCGCCGCGATATCGTCCTCGTCGAGGAGTCCCTCGTCGTAGACGATCACGCCGCCCTCGCGGAGGTCGTCGAGGTTCTCCGAGAGGGGTTTGAGCTCTTCGTTCCCGTAGTACGCTTCTTCCTGTGGATTCCGTGCGAAGGAGTCTCCGAGGGCAAGAAGGAAATTGTAGCCGTCGCCGCGAGACCGGACGTCTTCCTGGCTCGCGCGTACCTCTACGTAGGTGTGGCCGCCCCGGATGCGCGAGGGATAGTGTCGATGGGTGAAAACGTGCAGTCCCGAGCGCATCAGGGCCTTTGCAAAGTTCTGACTCGTCGAGTCGATCCCGTCACCGGAACCGCCCGCGATTCGCCAGATTAGTTCCTGGCCTGTCATGGTAAATCATCGGCCCCAGATCGGGTGCCGTGTATCGGGCTTAGGAGGGCCGTGACTAAAGATTTTCCACTATAACGCAGTTCATTAATCGTTATCGATAGCAAGATGGGGTTCAACTGAACGATTTTGACTCCGCGAGTGGTCAGCTAGCACGTCGAACGTGCCACCCGTTCACTCGGGTGCTACCCAGCCGCACGGATCTGGTCTCTCGAACCGACCTCTCTAGATTCTGTCGAAACCGTCGACCCGCTCGGAATACGTGTCAGGATCCTGTTGATCTATCGTGTGGGTTCCCCCGCGGGTAGCGACTACTGTCGCGCGCGAACGCCGCTCGCTCGCGGCCTCACCGCGGTGCCTGCCGGTAGATGAGGTTCCGCTGGACGTCGTTGGCGCCCTCGTAGATGACCGGGATGCGGGAGTCACGGAAGACCCGGGAGATGCGTCGGTCGGTGAGGACAGACCGGCCGCCGTGGAGCTGCATGCCCGTCTCGGCGCACTCGGTGGCCGTCTCGGTCGCCTTGGTCTTGGCCAGCGCCGCCCAGTAGCCCGCGTCGTCGCTGTCGGCGACCTTGTCGGCGGCGCGCCAGACGAGCGTGCGCGCGGACTCGAACTCCAGGCGCATGTCGGCGAGGTGGTGCTGGACGGCCTGGAACTCGTCGACGGTCCGCCCGAACGCCTCGCGGTCGTGGACGAACTCGGAGGCCTCCTCGATGGCCGCCGCGGCGAGGCCGACGCCCTGGCCGCCGACGATGACGCGCCCGTGGTTGAAAAAGTCCGCGAGCATGTAGAACCCCGCCCCCTCCACGCCGATCAGGTGGTCCTCGGGGATCCGACAGTCCTCCAGCCTGATGTGGGCCTGCTTCGACGCCCGCATGGCCATCTTCTCGGGGATGTGTTCGGCCTCGTACCCCTCGGCGTCCGTGGGAACGATGAACAGCGAGTAGTTGCCGTAGCGGTTGTCCTCGTCGTCGCCGGTCTTCGCGTAGAGGGTCACCCAGTCGGCCTCGACGCCGTTGCCGATCCAGTACTTCTCCCCGTTGAGGACCCACTCGTCCCCGTCCTTCTCGGCGGTCGTGGCCATCCCCGCTAGGTCGCTCCCGGTCTCCGGCTCAGACACCGCGAGGCCGGTGATCTGGTCGTTCTCCGCGACGGGCCGGAGAAACTCCTCTTTCTGCCGGTCGTCGCCGTGTTCCTCGACGATTTCGGCCCCGAAGCTCGCCAGCTGGAGCGTCAGTGCGATGCCGGCGTCGGCGCGGTAGAACTCCTCGGCGATGGCCAGCACCTGGTGCAACGAGAAGCCGCGACCGCCCCACTCCTCGCCGATGTCCTGGGCGACGAGGCCCGCGTCCATCCCGGCTTCCAGTATCTCGTGGGGGTACTCCCCGGAGGCGTAGTAGTCGGCGGCGTTCGGCGCGATGTGTTCCTCGGCGAATTCGCGTGCGTCCTGCTTGACCTCACGTGCCGCTTCGGGGACGATGTCGTCGTCGAACAGTTCCATACACGGTAGACGGTACCCCGCGCCAAATACACATTGAAACAACTACAAATCTGCAACGAGTTCACTCGGCAGTCGTGAGCGTGGGTCGTAGAAATTGTACCGGTCAGACGTCGATCTGCTGCATAAGGGACACGAGTTCTTCGAGTTCCGGGAAGGTGTACACCGTGACGTCGATGTCGGAGTTCAACGCGTGGACGCGCGAGTCGAACATCAGCGACATGTCCGTCTCTCGGCCCCCGACGAGTTCGTCGACCATGCCGCTGCCCGGGCCGAAGGTGAAGTTCGGCGGCCCGATGTCGATGGTCGTCTGGAGAACGTTCGCCCAGCCGTCGATGAACGCGGAGGTCATGATGTTGCCGATCTCCTGGATGGCGGAGCGCTCCATGTCGGTGAACCCGCTGCCGTTCGGGTCCGTCTCGCCCATGTCCCCCACCATGCCCCGTGCGAGTTCCTTGGCACTCGCGCCGTTGAACAGGAAGAGGATGTGGCCGTGGGGCGGTTCGAGCAGTCTGATGCTGATGCCGATCTGTTTCTGGTCCCCGACGTGGGTCTTGATGTCGGCGACGTCGATGAAGTTGATCTTGGTGATCTCCATCTCCGTCTCCATCCCGGTCATCTGGCTCAGGTGGTCCGCGACGGTGTTCCCGCCCTCCTTGGCCATCTGGTTGAACAACCCCAGCTTGCGTATATCTATCTTCAGACTCATGGGCGTAACACGAACGTTGCGGGTCGTTTCCCGGCCACCCACATAAGCGATCCACCCCCATTTTCGCAGGCGAGAATTGGAGCGACGACGGGGCGAGACCGGTCAGATCCGGATCGAGACGGCGACGCCCTCCCCCAGCGGCAACAGGCCCGTCTCGAACTCGGGGTCCTCGCCGACGGTCCGGAGGTAGTCGGCGATGCCACGGCTCATCTCGTTGGCGGCGACGTCCTCACCGGCCAGTAGCGCACGGACGTCGTCGAAGTCGAGCGGGCCCGCTTCGATGGCGTTGTCCGCCGCGACGATTCCACCGACCGGAACCTTGTCGCGGACGGCTTCGAACGCCTCCGCGTAGCGGTGCTTCTCGTTGTCGATCAGGACCACGTCGAAGGGACCGTCGTAGCGCTCGACGGTCTCGACGGCGTCGCCGTGTTCGAAGCGGGCCCGGTCGGCGAACCCGCCGCGTTCCAGGTTCTCGCGGGCGTCGTCGAGCTCGTCCGCGTCGACTTCGGTCAGGACGATCTCGCCGTCCTCGGGCAGTGCCGGGGCCATCCAGTACGCCGAGTAGCCGTAACCCGACCCGAACTCGAAGACTCGCTCCGCGTCGACGGAGCGGGCGAGCAGACGGAGCCACCCGCCGACCGCCGGCCCCACCGTCGGGAACCCCTCTCGGTCGGCGCGGGCGTCCATCTCCTCGATGACCTCGTCGGCACTTGGCGCCAGCGTCCGGGCGAACTCCTCCGTCACGTCGGGCAGCGGGTCACTCATGGCGTCCACTACAGCGGGCGGTCACAAAACGACAGGGGCCAGGGAAGTCCCACTCGCCCGTCGCTCGACGCTCAGGGCTGCGTCTCGTTCGCGTCGATCGGGGTATCGAAGCGGACGAAGAAGCCCGTCGAGCCACCGGTCTGGCGGATCGACCTGAGGTCACCGTCGACGTGGTAGGCGTCGCCCGCGGACGTCGTTCCGGTCACCGTGACCGTCCCGTCGGTCCGCGATATCGCGTCGTTCTCGTCGGCGGTGACGCCGCCCGTCGTGACCTTCGAGACGTTCCCGTCGACCGCGAAGGTGTACTCGATGGGCTCTTCGACCGCCGCCGGCCCGATGACGAGCGTCCGGGTCCGGTTCTCGGACTGCGCCGCGGCGGACGCGCCGACGTCGGCGAACCGGTCGTCGTCGAACGCGTACCGTCTCGCGGGCACCGGTTCGTCGCTCTCGGACCCTGTGTTCGCCCCCGCTGTCGCCTCGTCGCCTGCTGACGTCGCGTCGCTCGCGGCGGCTTCCTCGTTCGACGACGCGTCGGCGCGCACCGTATCGTCGCCGGGCGCGCTCTCCGTGCCGTCGTCGGCCGTCGTCTCGGCGGACTCGTCGCCCGCACTCTCGACGACCGGGACGACGGTGCCGCTCTGGGAGACGGAGATCTCCGCTTCGCCGTCTGACACAGTGACGCCGTCGACTTCCTGCCAGGTCCCGTCGACGCGCTGGTACGCCGTGACCTCGCCGTCGGCGTCGACGGGCACCGTCACGGTCGCCGTCGCGCCGTCACCGTCCCGGAGCGCCACATCGACGCCCGGCCCGGCCGATTCGGTCCCCTCGGGCAGCGAGTCGGGAGTCCCGACCGAGGCGAGACGGGTCACGCCCTGGTCGAACTGGACCGAAGCGCCGTCTCCGAGCGTGACGGCGTCGGCGACCGCACCTGCTCGCTCCGCCTGGTCGCGGTAGGCGCCGTCGCCGTTGTCGCCGATCTGGACGTTCTCCAGCCTGTCACCGCCGGCGGGGTAGCTCAGCACGCCCGGGCCGCCGTTGCGCTCGACGCGGCTGTCGGCCAGCACGTTGTCGGAACTGTCGGCGAACTCGACGCCCGGGCCGCCGTTGTCGGTCACCGTCGCGTCGCCGACGAAGTTGTCCACCGCGCCCGTCGCGACGTGGATGCCCCGGTCGCCGTTGTCGGTGGCCTGGACGATGCTGAAGGAGCTCTCGGAGACGCCGCGGGCCAGCCAGAGGCCCGTGCCGTCGTTCCCGTCGACGGTGACGTCACTCGCCTGCACGTCGGCCGTGTCGACGAGCACGACGCCGTCGCCGTTGTCACTCGCCGTCACCGCCTGCATCGCAGAGCCGTCGGCCTCGGTCAGGCGGACGCCGGTGTCGCTGTCCGTCGCTCGAACCTCGACCAGGTTCGCCGTCGGCCCGCTCGCCCCGCTGCCACCGAGCGCGACGGCCACGCTCCAGTCGCTGACGTCGACGTCGCGAACGGTCACGTCGGAGACGCCGCCGGCGACCTGGACGCCGGTGCCGCTTCCCGGCCCAGCGACGGTGTGTCCGTTCCCGTCGAGGACGACGCCGCTCGCCTCTACGACGAGGCAGGTCCCCGAACCGGAGACGTCACCGGTCAGTTCGTACTGGCCGGGCTCGTCGATGACGGTGCAGGCGGACAGCTCACCGTCCGCCGCGCTCTCGTTCGGCGTCTCGGTGTCGTTCACGCCGTCGGTTTCGTTGGCCTGTCTGGACGCGTTCCCGGTCTCCGCGTCGGTCGCGTCGTCAGCTGTCGCCGGGTTCGTCGACTCGGGCGTCTCCGTCTCGGTGGTCGCCTCCGTCGGCGTGTCCGTCGCGGTCGGCGTCTCTGACGGCGTCGCGGTGGCTTCGTCCGCCGCGTCGCCGCCGCCCGAGGCGCCCGCGTCGTCCGGTTCGGACGTCGCAGTCTCTGCGGGTTCAGTCTCTGTCGACGGTTCAGTGTCGTCGTCGGCGTCACTCGCCGATTCGTCGCCGTCCGTCCCCTCAGTGACGTTCTCACTCTGGACGTCGTGTGCTCCGGCGTCCACGGTCGGTCCACCGAGGTCCGCGACAGCCAGGCCACCCCCCGCTCCGACGGCGACGACGGTAATCACGGCCAGTACGAGTGCCACGCCCCTCGTCCGTATCCCTTCGTAGCGCATGGCAACACCGATACCGACTACCGGTGTTTAGTATTTAGCGCCAAAACCACAGTAAGGCGTGCTTACGACGGGCGAGGGTGGCCCACTGAAGAAACGCCGACCGGTCCGACCCCCGGACTGGAACGTCCGAGGCCGATTAGCCCGTTACGCCACTCTCGAATTAGCACATGCTAACTTTCAAGCTCCGCAGGGCGTACACACGGCTATGCAGGAGTTCGAGTTCGTCGTCGCCTACGAGGCGGGGGCCGACAGGCTGATGGACGTCTTCCGCGAGCACCCGTCGCTGTCGGTCCGGTCGTCGGCGTGCTACACCGACGACTCGTCGATGTGGCGGATGGACCACGCCAGCGGCTCTCGCGAGGCGATGGCGCGTTTCGACGAGACGTTCCTCGACGACACGCGGTGTAACGAGTGTCTGAACGCACCGGACTGCAACACGACGCGGGAGTACCACGTCCTCGACCGGCAACCCCGCGGGCGGACCGTCTACACCTTCCGCGAGGAGGTCCACAGGTGCCACTCGGTCCCGCACTTCGTCGTCGACCACGTCGGCGATGGCGCCGTACTCCAGTCACACAGAACGGACAACGAGTACCGCTGGAAGGCCCTCTTCCCGGACGAGCAACCCGTCGGCGAACTGTTCGACGCCATCGAAGCGGAGTTGCGGGACGGACTGACGCTCGAACTGGCTCACCTCACCCAGTCGGGCAACTGGAGCGCCGAGACGCGGACGGCCCACAAGCTCTCGCCGGAACAACACGAGATGCTCGAAGCGGCGGTGGCCGCGGGCTACTACGAGCGCCCGCGGGAGACGACCGTCGAGGAACTGGCCGACGAACTCGACGTCGCCCGCTCGACCGCCCAGTACCGCCTGCGCGAAGCCGAGGACGCCATCGTCACCGAGTTCGTTCGCGACGCGCTGTGAGGGCGGGTCGAAAACGCGGCGCCGCTACCGGTTCCGGCTGACGGGGAACTTGACCCGCTCGGGGGCCTCGTTGAACGCGACCAGGATGCGCCGGTACAGCTCGTTGCGCACCCGCTGGCCGCGCCGTGGGTGGACGAGGTACCGGAGCCGGAACTCCACCCAGGACTCCTCCTGGACCACGTTGACCGACGGGCGGTCCTGAACCTCCAGTTCGACCGGCGTCTCGGAGAGGCGCTCCCGGTATCGGGCGATGCGGGCCGCCATCTCGTCGCCCAGGTAGTCGTCGGCTTCCTCCCGCAGCAGGTCCTGGGCGTACGCCAGGTCCGTCTCGTAGGCGACCTGGATGGAGAGTTCGTTCCAGACGAAGGGGAACTCCTCGCGCGTGTAGTTCTTCACGTGCGAGGAGAGCACGACGCTGTTGGGCAGCGTGATGATCCGCCCCGAGGGCTGGTTCGAGGAGACGAGTTCGCCGTTAATCTCCCACAGTGTCGTGACGAGGAAGTCCACCTCCGCGACGTCGCCCTTCGACCCCTCGATGGCGACGCGGTCGCCGACCTGGTAGGGACGCTTGACCATGATGTAGAGCCAGCCGATGAGCGAGAACAGCGGCTGTTGCAGGGCGAAGGTGACGGCAAAGCCCACGACCCCCAGCGAGAACAGCACGCCCACCCACTGCTCGGTCGCGACGCCGAGTAACGCCACGACGGTCGCGACCCCGAACCCCAGCCGCAACACGTTCCGCACGTCGTGCTGGCGGCGTTTGCTCGGCGTCCGGTCGTCGAGCGCGCGCTTCGCGAGGAGGTAGAGCCCGTAGCCCGCGAAGACGATGGCGACGGCGCCGAGCACCTTCGACCCGAGCATCCCGAACGTGACGCCGCCGATCTCGACGCCCGTCGGGATCCCCCAAAGTTCGCCGTCGAGCGACGAGGCCCCCACGTACGCCGACGCGAGGCCGAAGCCGACGGCCAGCAGCACCGACCCGAACGCCAGCGGTCGTTTCACTGCCTTCGACTCTCCGTCCCAGGGGTAAACCGTTTTGGAGACTGGCGTGGCTGGATGTCGCAGAGTCGAGAACGCGACCGTTTATACTGGCAACAAGACACCGTCGTCGCTGAATCGCGTTCTGATCAGATAGCCAACAAATCAGAATCAGGCGTTCCAGTAGTCGGGTTCGTTGCCGTCGCGCCACTTTATGGAGCAGCCGCGGGAGGGCCGCTGCTCGGCGGTGACTTCCTCGCCGGCCAGCACCGTCTCGACGTGCGCTTTCATCTCCCGCTCGGTCGGTTCGTCGTCGGGGTTGGTGGCGTCGTCGAGGCGGCCGTGGTACGCCACAGTGAACGTTCCGCTCCCGTCGTTAGCGAGCAGGAAGGGGTCGGGCGTACAGCGGGCGCCGTAGCCCGCCGCGACGGCCTGCGTCTCGTCGAAGAGGTAGGCGTCGTAGTCGACGGTGCCGTCCTCGACAATGTCCTGCATGCGCTCGAAGGAGTCGTCGGGGTACTCGTCCGGGTCGTTGGCGTTGACGCCGACGACGGCCAGGTCGTCGTACTCGTCGGCGAGCGCGTTCAGTTCGTCGAACTTCGCCTGCGCGTACGGGCAGTGGTTACACGTGAACACGAGCAGGACCGCCGACCTGTCGGCGAAGTCTGCCAGTGAGTACGTCTCACCGTCGGTCCCCCGGAGCTCGAACTCCGGTGCTTCGTCGCCGCGATGGAGGACGTCTGCTTCAGATTCGAGTTCGACCATGTGAGGGTCTAATCGTGCTGGAAACTAAGTAGTTCAGGGACAGGTGCGATGGTCGGGCCAGTGCAGGACCTGGCGCGACGCTCGGGCGGACCGTCACGTTGGTTCGGACTCCGGTTCGACCCGCCCGACGTCCGAGAAGTCGAATCGGGCACCGCCGGCGGGGCTCTCGCCGACGGCGACGTCCCAGCCGTGGGCGTCGGCGATGCTCCGGACGATGTTCAGTCCGAAGCCGGTCCCGTCCTCGTTCGTCGAGTAGCCCACGTCGAATATCGCCTCGCGCCGGTCGGCAGGAATCCCGGGGCCGTCGTCCTCGACGGCGAACCCCTTGTCGGTCCGGCGGACGGTGACGGTCACGTCGGGGCCGGCGTGTTCCACGCTATTGCGGAACACGTTCTCCAGGAGCTGGCGCAATCGGCTCCGGTCGGCGGACACCGTCCCGAGGTCGTCGTCGCACGCGAGCGTCGAGGCGTCGGCGCCCGTCGTCGCCCACGCCTCCTCGACGACTTCTCGAAGCGGAACCGGTTCGAACTCGTCGATGGCCTCGCCCTGCCGGGCCAGCGTCAACAGGTCCGCGATGAGTTCGTCCATCCGTTCGAGCGCGTCCGCCGTCTTCGAGAAGCACTCCTCGTCTCCTGTCTCGCGGGCGAGCTGGAGGTTGCCGACTGCCACGGTCAGCGGGTTCCGGAGGTCGTGGCTGACGATGCCGGCGAACTCTTCCAGGCGCTGGTTCTGTCGGGCCAGCTCGCGCTCGCGCTCGGCGAGGCGTTCGTTCGCCTGGATGGAGGCGATGGCGTGACCGATGGTCTCGCCCAGGTCGGTGAGCACCGCCTGTTCGCGTTCCTCGAACACGTTGTGCCGGTCGGCGTAGATGCTGATGAAGCCGTAGACAGTCCCCTCGTGTCCGATCGGAACGACGGCCATCGACTGGACGCCACGGCTCTCCAGGATGTCCCACCACGGCTCCATCGACGGGTCCGCGAAGACGTTCTGCACGCACTGGATTTCGCGCTCCCTGATCGCGCGCCCCCCGGGACCGCCGCCGGTCGGACTGTCGTCGACGGTGACGTCGATCGACTCGTAGTAGTCGTCGTCGAGCCCGGACCACGCCGCCGGACGGACGACGCCCTCGGCATCGTCGTACCGGCCGACCCAGACGGACTCGTAGGCCGCTGACTCACTCAACCGGTCGCAGACGGCCTGTTCGAGCGACTTCCGGTCCGTCTGGTTGACCAGTTCCTCGGTGGCGACGCGGAGCGTGTCGTTGATCCGGTTCAGCTGTTCGACGGACTGCCGTTGCTCCAGGCGGCGGACGTCGTAGAGTCCGACGAGAAGCCCCACGAGCGCGCCGAACGTCGCGACGTTGACCATGGGGACGATGGAGTCCGACTGCGTGACCTCCAGCACGAGGGTGACGGCGAACATCCAGAGGCCGAACGCAAACAGGACGGTGACGCCGACACCGGTCCAGGCCAGCATCCGGCCCGCGAACCGGTCCGGAACGAGGCGGCCACGGGCGACCTGGACGCCGACGCCCGTCATGACGAGCGAGAAGACCACTGGAAGCAACGTGACGAGCACCGCCAGTGCGCTCGTTTCGACCCCGGTAGCGCTGGACAGGTGAAAGCCGGTCAGCAATAGACCGGCGCCGGCGATTATCGTGCCAGCGCTTCGGTTGGCAACGCCACGCATTGGGGATAGTCTGCTATTCTCACAGATGAAACTTCCCCTCGGAGGGGTCCGAGCGTCGGTGACGCAGTCGACCGATCAGCCGTCCGCCGCCGCGGTTTCGAACGCCGCCGCCGCTTCGAACACCGACGATTCCGTGGCGATGCGGAACGTCGTCTCCTCTCCGTCACGCTGTTCGCGTTCCAGGAATCCGGCGTCGACGAGCGCCTCGACCGTACCGTCCAGGTAGAGCGTCTTGTACGCCACGCCGGAGGCGTCGCTCAGTTCGGTCTTGGTGTACTCCGCGTCGGCGTCGAGATCGAGGAGCGCGGCGATGAGCGCCGCCGCGCCGTCGTAGGTGGCGACGAGGCCCCAGCCAGTGGCCCCCTGGTCGTCGCCGGCCTGCCCGTCCGTCCCACCGACTGCGCCCATCGAATCGAGGGGGTCCGACCCGTCCATGGACTGGGTGAACGACCGAACCGAGTTAAACCCATCTGTCCCCTCGTGGGCCGATAGCTCGAGTGGCACACCGCCACACACATGTAGTAATCCTTTAGTCCGCGCCCCCGAGCGTGTAGGTATGGATAGTCGCGGCGAGATTCTGGAGCTACTCCGTGAGAACGCCCGGTACAGTGTCGAGGACATCGCCCGCCTCAGCGATAGCAGCGAAGACGACGTCGAGGCGGCCATCGCGGATCTAGAGTCCGCGGGCATCGTCCGGGGCTACCAGGCGGTGCTCGACTGGGGCGCCGTCGACGAGGACGACCAGCCGGTCCGGGCGTCGGTCGAACTCAACGTCACGCTGGACCGGGAGACCAGCTACGCCGACATCGCCGACCGCATCGCGAAGTTCCCGCAGGTCCGCTCCCTGCGCCTGATCAGCGGCGACTACGACTTCGACATGGTCGTCGAGGGCGACTCGATGAGCGAGGTGTCCCACTTCATCAGTGACAAGGTCGCGCCCATCCCGGAGGTGACCCAGACGGTCACTCACTACGTGATGGAGTCCTACAAGGAGCAGGGCATCGAGTTCGGCGACGGCCACGACGACGACCGGCTGTCGATCTCCCCATGACCATCGAGCCGGCCGACCGCGTCGACCAGGTGCCGCCGTCGGGAATCCGGCGCTTCTTCGAACTGGCCGAGGAGATGGACGACATCATCTCGCTGGGCGTCGGGGAGCCGGACTTCTCCGCGCCGTGGGCCGCCCGCGAGGCCGCCATCGCCTCCCTGGAACAGGGGAAGACGTCCTACACGGCAAACCGCGGCAAGCGCGAGCTCCGCGAACTGATCGCCGAGGACGTCGACGACCGTTACGACCTCGACTACGACGCCGACGAGGAGATACTCGTCACCGCTGGCGCGAGCGAGGCGCTGGACCTCGCGTTCAGGGCGCTGCTCAACCCCGGCGACACGGTCGCGGTCGTCCAGCCGGCGTACGTCTCCTACGTCCCCGGTGCCATCTTCGCCGGCTGTGACGTCGTGGACGTCACGACACGCGCGGAAGACGAGTTCAAACTCACCGCCGAGGTGCTCCGGGAGTCGGGCGCCGCCGACGCCGACGCGCTCGTCTACTGCTACCCCAACAACCCGACGGGCGCGACGATGACCGAGTCGGAACTGGAACCGGTCGCCGCGTTCGCCCGGGAGCACGACCTGACCGTCTTCGCCGACGAGATCTACTCGGAGCTGAGCTACGAGCACGAGCACACCTCCATCGCCAGTCTGCCCGGAATGCGCGAGCGGACCGTCGTCTTCAACGGCTTCTCGAAGGCCTACGCGATGACCGGGCTGCGCCTGGGGTACGCGCTCGCACCGCCCGAGGCCGTCGCGGCGATGAACCGCGTCCACCAGTACTCGATGCTGTCGGCGCCGACGACGGCCCAGTACGCCGCCATCGAGGCCCTGGAGACCTGCGGCGACGAGGTCGAGGAGATGTGCGCCCAGTACGACCGGCGGCGCAACTTCGTCCTCTCGCGGTTCGAGGAGATGGGCCTGGAGTGTTTCCCCGCCGCGGGTGCGTTCTACGCGTTCCCGGAGTGTCCGGGCGAGGACGCGAACGAGTTCGCCGAAGCCCTCCTGGAGGAGCAGAAAGTGGCCGTCGTCCCCGGGACGGCCTTCGGCGAAGGCGGTGCCGGCCACCTCCGCGTCTCCTACGCGACAGGACTCGGGGAACTGAAGGAAGCGATGGCCCGCATCGAAACGTTCATCAGTTGATAACTACCCGGTTTTCGACCGGTATCACGGCGTAAAGCTTTTTCACCCATACAGGTAGATGAATGATAATGGCTATTGATGATACGGGTGGACAGGCGTCCGACGGCGCGAACCGCGGGGGAGGTTCGCAGACCGACCGTGAGGACGTTACCGTCGGGGACTACACGTGGGACGACCTGCGGCGTGACCACCACACGGGGGGACGATTCGACCGGAGCGAGTACCTCGGTTTCGAACCGCAGCGCATCCGCGACCGCATCGAAACCGCGGCGGGCAAGGCGAAGGGACTGAACGAGGTCTTCGAGGAGTACCTCGACCCGGAGGCGACGCCGGTCGCCAAAGACGTCTACACCTGGGAGCACTTCAAGCGGGAGTACTACTACGAGGACGACGGCTCCGTCCCGCGGACCCGCGGCGGCGAAAAGGTACCCTTCGAACCCGAGGAGTACCTCGGCTTCGAACCCGACGAGACCGAAAATAGACTCGCCCACGCGGGCGACGTCGGGGACCTGATGTCCAACCTGATCGAGGAGCACACGGTCAACGTCAACCCCGAACTCGACGAGGACGAGTTCTTCTCGACCCAGGAAGGCCACACCACGGTCGTCAACCGCTACGACCTGGAGAAGTCCGTTCCCCTGAAGAAGAAGAGCCACTTCCAGGAGATCGAACGCTACTGGGTGAACAAGCCCTACGCCTGCGTCGTCATCTTCCACTCGAAGAAGGAGAACGAGAAGAAGTACTACGTGATTCAGCCCCACCTCAACGAGATCGAGGACGAACTCAAGGGCTTTCTCTCGCGGAAGCTCAAGACCGCGATCAAGTACTCGGAAGACGACGTCATCGTCCAGGGGTCTGACGCGGACCGGGCCGACGTCATCCAGCGCGAGGCCGAACGGCTGCTGGGCCGCTACGACCTCTACGACGGGAGCGTCGAGGCGAGCCAGGGCGGCGGTGGCGGATTCCTCGACCAGATCGGCGAGCTGTTCGGCGTCGAGGGCGGCGAGGTCGAGGAACGGGCCGGCGAACTCGAGGGCATCGAGGCCCGGCCCGAACCGGCTATCGTCGCCGACGACCCGGACGACCTCACCGAGTACCAGGTCGAGAAGCTCCTGTACATGCTCAAGCGGGACTTCATCGGCTACGCGAAGATCGACCCGGTCAAACACGACATCAACGTCGAGGACATCTCCTGTGACGGCTACGACAGCCGCGTGTTCGTCTACCACACCGACTACGAGCAGATCATCTCCAACGTCGAACACGGCCGCGAGAGCCTCGACGACTTCGTCGTCAAACTCGCCCAGCGCTCCGGCAAAGGCATCTCCAAGCGCCAGCCGCAGGTCGACGCGACGCTGCCGGACGGCTCGCGTGCCCAGCTAACGCTCGGGCGCGAAGTCTCGGACCACGGGACCAACTACACCATCCGGCAGTTCAAGGACGTCCCGTTCACGCCCATCGACCTCATCAACTGGAACACGTTCTCGCTCGACGAGATGGCGTTCCTCTGGCTCTGCATCGAGAACAACAAGTCGCTCATCTTCGCGGGCGGTACCGCGTCCGGGAAGACGACGAGCCTGAACGCCGTCTCGCTCTTTATCCCCTCGAACTCGAAGATCGTCTCTATCGAGGACACGCGGGAAGTCGAACTTCCCCAGCGCAACTGGGTCGCCTCCGTCACGCGCCCCTCCTTCGGCGAGGACGACAAAGGGGACGTCGACGAGTTCGACCTGCTGGAGGCCGCACTGCGCCAGCGGCCCGACTACATCGTCATGGGTGAGATCCGTGGTGAGGAAGGTCGCGTCCTCTTCCAGGTCATGTCCACGGGGCACACCACCTACACCACCTTCCACGCCGACTCGGTCGGCGAGGTCATCAAGCGGTTCACCACCGACCCGATCAACGTCTCCAAGACGCTGTTCACGGCGCTGGATCTCGTCTCTATCCAGACCCAGACCCGGGTCGACGGCAAGAAGGTCCGCCGGAACAAGTCGCTCACGGAGATCAACGAGTACTCCGCCGAGAACGACGAGATCAACGTCCGGGACGTCTACGAGTGGCGCGCCGAGACGGACGAGTACATCCAGATGGGCAACTCGAACACCCTCGAAGAGATCAAGTTCGACCGCGGCTGGACCCAGGAGAAACTCGACGAGGAACTGTTCAAGCGAAAGGTCGTCCTCGCCTACCTCATGGAGAACGGGCTCAACACGTACGCGCAGGTCGCGGCGACCATACAGGCGTTCGTCAACGATCCCGACACCATCCTGACCCTCATCGCGAACGACCAGCTGGAACACTCGCTCGAGGACCTCCGTGAGATGGAGTCGGTCGAGATCGACATCGACGAGGCCAAAGAGGAGATGGTGCCCCGGCCGGACGCCAGCGGCGAGATGCTGGAGGAGACGGGGGAGGTCCTCGAGAACGCACAGCCCCTGTTCGACCGGTACCAGGAGATGGAGACGCCTGACATCATCTCCGCGCTCACGAGCGTCAACTCCGAGAACGGGAGCGGCCAGGCCGGAGAGGCCGAGAACGGGGACGGCATCGACTTCGGCCAGTTCGTCCCCAAGGCGGGGAAGGAGGCAGATAGCGAATGAGCGTCGACACCCGGGACCAGCAGACACTCGGGAGTGGCGGTGCGCTCGGTGACACGTTCTACCCGGCCTACCAGTGGGCCTTCGACGAGGAGGGCGAGTTCGTCGCGAGCGTCGAGAAGAAACTCGCCCAGGCACGGATGGCCGACAACGTCGAGATGTTCCTCGCGCGCGCCATGGCCGTCGGCACGCTCTCGGGCGTCGCGCTGTGGCTCGTCGGCACGCTCGTGGGGTATCTCGTCGTCACGATGCTGTTCGCCGGCGCCGGCGACGCACCGACGTTCCTGGGGCTGACCGGCCTCCCGGAGGGCGTCGTGGCGATCATCAACGCCGTCAAGATCCCCTTCCTCATCGTGGTCACGGGCGTCGTCTTCGGCGCCATCGGCTTCGGCATCGGCTTCGGCTCGCTCGTCTCGATTCCGTACTTCCGTGCGTCCGCGCGAAAACGCGAAGTCAACGTCCTCCTCTCCGACGCAATCTCGTTCATGTACGCCCTCTCCGTGGGCGGTCTCAACCAGCTCGAAATCCTCCAGGCGATGGCCAAGGCCGACGACACCTACGGCGAGTGCGCCAAGGAGTTCCAGTCCATCGTCCTCGAGACCGAGTACTTCGATACGGACTACCGGACGGCTATCCGCAACCAGGCCCTGGAGACGCCCTCCGGGGAGCTGAGCCAGTTCCTGACGGACATGCTCTCGATCATCAACTCCGGCGGTGACATGACGAGCTTCCTCCAGGACCAGAAAGAAAAGCACATGCGAACCGCCAAGCAGGAACAGCAAAAGCAACTCGACACTCTCGAGCTCTTCGGCGAGATGTACATGACGCTCTCGCTGTTCCCGCTCCTCCTCATCATCATCCTCGTCATCATGTCGATGATGGGCGAGTCCCAGGAGACGCTGCTGTACGGCACCGTCTACGGGCTCATCCCCCTCGTGGGGGTCGGCTTCCTCGTCCTCGTCTCGACGGTGACCCAGGACACTATCGGCGACGGCTACCTCCGCCCGAGCGACGGTGACGACGAGTTCGTCGTCGACGAGGGGATGGGCATCCTGGATCTCGGCCTCATCGAGAACTACACCGGCGACTACAGTCTCTTCGACCGGATCCGGAACCGGGAGGGGACCTACGAGCTGATGCAGATCATCACGGCCCCGCACATCTTCTTCCGCGACCACCCGCTGATGGTGCTCGCGGTGACGACGCCGCTGACCATCGTCGCGCTCATCTTCACCGTTGTCTTCAACTGGGCGCCGATGTCGCTCGACGGGATGATAGCGAACCCCGTCCGCGGGACGTTCTTCTGGGTGTACGTCCCGCTCTACCTGAACCTCTTGCCGCTGGCCATCTTCTACGAGTGGAACCAGCGCGCACGCAAGGCCATCGTCGGCAACCTCTCGGAGAACCTGCGGAAACTCGCCAGCGCCAACGACACCGGGATGACGCTACTCGAGTCCATCCGCGTCGTCGCAGACACCTCCGCCGGCAAACTCTCCGACGAGTTCGAGGTGATGCACGCGAAGGTCAACTACGGAACCAGCCTCAAGGACGCCCTCCGTGAGTTCAACAACAACTACCACGTCCCGCGGCTGGCCCGGACGGTCAAGCTGATCAGCGAGGCCCAGGAGGCCTCCAGCCAGATCCAGGACGTGCTCTCGACGGCCGCGCAGGCCTCCGAGAACCAGGACGACATCGACCGCGAACGCATCGCCCGGACGCGGATGCAGGTCGTCATCATCCTGATGACCTACCTGACGCTGCTGGGCGTGATGGCGCTGCTCAAGACGCAGTTCCTCGACGTGATGTCCGGGCTCGGCGGGTCGGGCAGTGGCTCCGGGGCCGGCTTCGGCGGCAGCGTGGACACCCAACAGCTCTCGATGCTGTTCTTCCACGCGGTGACGATGCAGGCGCTCCTGTCGTCGTTCATCGCCGGCTATATCAGGGACGTCGACCTGATATCGGGAGTGAAATTCGCGGTGATACTTCCGACTATCGCGCTGGTGGTGTGGATGGCAGTGGGCTAGCGGGCAGAACACGGGTGTGGGAACCAATGTACGACAGCAAATTCGCAGCAGCGACCAGGGGTGTGGGATCCGATGAATAACAGAGGCCAGACGCCGCAGGACTTCGTCGTCGGCGCGAGCATCCTGCTCGTGACGATCATCGCGACGTTCACGTTCGTCCAGGGTAGCGTCTACCAGGCCTACGAGGATCCGATCGACGGTGACCTCGAAACCGCGTCCGGGCAGGTGGCGACGTACCTGGTGGAGCACTATAGCGTCGACGCCGAGCGGAACGTTCTCCGGTACAACGAATCGGATGGGACGGGCATCTACGAGGAACTCGAGGCCGACACCGATCTGCGTAATTTGAAAGCCGCCAGTGGCATCGACGTTGGGACCGACCGACGGCGGACACCGACCGTCAACGTCACCATCGTCAACAGTTCGGCGATTGAGGACGGGACACGAGCCCCCGCCGAGCGAGGACGGGACTCGGACCACCTGGCCTGGGGGCCCGAATACAGAGGCCAGAACGGTGCGGCGAGTACGACCCGGATCGTTCGCCTGTCCGACCCCGGGAACAAGTGCAAGACAGTCTGCTGGCTGACAGTGAGGGCGTGGTAAGATGGACCGAGCCCAGGCGTACACGCTAGAGGGTACCATCGCCGCCATCGTCGTCGTCCTGGCGGTATTCTACGGCCTCCAGGCAGTCGACACGGGGCCGTGGTCGGGCGATTCGGACCGAGAACCGGACCAGCTCGGTACCCAGGCCGCCGACTTCCTGAGCGTAACCGCCGCCAACGGGTCGCTCGGTGAGGCGGTCAGGTGTTACAGCTCGAGCAAACCGGTCATCGACGGGGATTCGCCCGGCGGGGATCCGGCTCCGTTCGAGCGACAGTTGAACCACACGTTCGACAGACAGGGGGTGAACTACAACCTCTACGTCAGCTACTGGACTGGTTCCGATGGACGAGAGCGTGCAGTCCTCACGAGTACTGACGACGATTCGCTCGCCATCCCGCAGCAAAACGCCGGTTCGGCGACGTACCAGCTGGCCCTCTACGACGACGACCGGGCCCGGTACGACGACGACTGTTCGGACGAAGGGCCGCGGATATCCGACCTCGACGACTTCTACGTCCCGGACGTCAACGAAGACTCGCAGCTGTACAACGTCGTGGAGGTGCGACTCATCGTATGGTGAGAACGGACCGCGGCCAACTGCTACTCATCGGTGCCGTTCTGATCGGCCTCACCATTCTCGGGACTGTCGTCATGCTCAACGGTATGCAGTACGCCGACGCCACGGGCACGCAGACCGAGTACCGGGTACTCGACGACGCCGAGCGGACAGAGGAGATGGTCGAGCGCGATATCGGTCGCTTGACGGGCCAGATTCTGGCGAAAAATCCGGATCCCGGAAACGCGTTCACGTACGTCGAAAGCAATGTGACCACGTATCACAACTACACGCGGAATATGACGCTTGACGATTCCAGTGGAACCGTCAACGTCACGTACAACGACTCGGTCACCCGTGGGCAGCGAGGTTACCGAATTCAGCAGACGACGAGTCAGCCGTTCGCGCCGGGAACGCCCCACCTCGTCGTCGACGACGTCGAATACGTCCGGAGCTTCGTCCTTCGGATCGACTCGTTCTCTGCACCGGGACGGACGAACTCGTTCGACGTCGTCGCCAGGAACGCCACGACCGGCGAAACCTGGAAGCTCGAAGCGTACGAGTATCCGCCGACGCCGGCGGCACGGGTAACCGTGACGACGGCCGACGGGTCCGTGATACACTGTGATACTGATTCGACCCCAGAGCTGGACCTCGTCCAGGGGACGAACGAGAGCGGTGAGTGCTCGTTCCCAGGCGTCCGCGAGGACATCGGCACCCCCTCTTCGTTCCAGTTTGAAGGGGACGACGACGTCGAGGGAACCTATCGAGCCCTGGTCGAAGGTAATCCACGTGTGGCCGCCGACGACTACCCCGTCCGCCCCGGTGTGACGGTCCGATACAGGAGTGCCGAACTCTCGTACAATCGAACGATCTTGGTCGAAGATCCGGAGGCACCACGATGATCCGCGACAACCGCGCCGTCTCGACGGCCGTCTCCCACGCCATAACCATCGGCATCACGTCTATCATGCTTACCGGGCTGATGATCGGTGCCAGTCAGATGGTCGACGACCAGCGCCAGTACGTCGTCGAGCGCGGGCTCGAAGACGTCAGTACCGCCGTCGTCAGCGATCTGATGCGGATCGATCAGTTCAACACGACGAACGCGCCGGTGTCGTTCACCGCCGAGCATCCTGAACGGATCGGTGGCAGCCACTACAGCATCGACGTCCATCCGGAGCCGAGTGAGACCATCGTCTTCGTCAATAGCAGTGCGTCGGTCAGGCACGACTCGGTTCCGGTCCGTTTCACAGCCGAGAGCGACGTCTGTGAGAGCACTGTCGACGGTGGCAAGGTCGAGGTCGCCTACGACACGGACAGAGACTGCATCGTCCTGAGGGAGAACTGACCATGCGAAGGATACCGCTCCCAGACTGGGCCAGCAGCGATTCACGCGGCGTCTCCGACCTCGTCGCGTTCGTCCTGACGTTCTCGATCATCATCACCGCCGTCGGCGTCGTCTCTATCGGTGGACTCGGGTCACTGGAGGACTACCGCGACGGCGCGCGCGCCGAGTCCGCCGAGGTGGCGATGACCGGCTTCGACTCGTCGATGGAGGACATCAGAGTCGACGGCGTCCCACAGCGCTCCCACCAGCTCCAGTTGAACGGTGACCAGCTCGAACGCCACAGTTCCGTGATCGAGATCACTATCTCCGGGACACCGGCACCAGAACCGCGCACGCTCACCGTCGACGTCGGCGCGTTCGTCCGTCAGACCGGCCGTGATACGGAAATCGTCTACGAGAGCGGCGCCGTCTACCGGAGCCAGGACCGCGGGCAGACAGTCGTCAGTAAACCGCCGTTCCGTTGCGGGGCGGATACTGCCAACGTCGGTCTGGTGTCGGTGCGCGGCGACGTGAACGTCTCCAGCGACTCGCTGGCGTTGCGGGCGCGCGAGAACGGGTCCATGTCGGCGTATCCCAGGCTGACTGACGGTGAGAACGGGTCCGCGTCGGACGTTACGATCGACGTTAGCCGGACGCACAACCCTGACGCCTGGCAGCAACTCTTCGACCGCGAGATGGACGAGTGGGACGACAACGCTGCGGACCCGAACAAGTACACCTGTGAGGACGTCAACCGCGTCTACGTGCACAACACGTCGGTCGAACTATCTGCTGTGAACTGACGGATCGCTGTCCGGTGCGCCGTATTTCTACCATCCGACGACTACGCGCACACGTAGAATGAAGCCAGCCTGTTTCATGGTGTGTCGTTTGCGTGCATGCAGAGCGGAGCGCTCGACATGACAATCCTGTGCCGAGATTGGCACCGCGACGCTAGTTACTTCTCACTGAATAAGATCGACGGCACGGACGGTATGGCGCTACTCGCGCGCTTCAAAACGTAGTCGGAGTTGATCGTCGACTCAGTAACTGACTAGGCTGACGGGTCAGTCGACTACCTGTAAGTGACTCTGATCAACCGGCTTCGCGAACAAGTAGAATCTGATACGGTGCAGGTAACGTTGGCCAAGACCTGCTACACGTGCGTCCTCTCCACGTATCGAGGACTTTCGGAAATCTTCTACGGCGTGTCGCCTGGGCAAGCGACGAAAATCAAACCGCCCGCAATCACCCGGTCAGCCCGAGATGACGACTTCGTTCGAGTCGACGGAGATGGGCGAACTACTGTTCTTCCCGTCCCCAGCGTCTACTTCGTTACTGATGAACAGTTCACCTTCCCACGTATCTTCGACTCCCGCGTGGTCTTCGACGGTGAGCGAGTAGTCGTAGTACCCGGTGTCGAGGCCCACGGGGAAGGTGAGCCACCTGGGATACGACGAGTAGATACGGCCATCACCGATCTGGATGGAATCCTCGGTGAACTTCTGCTGATCAGTGTCGTTCCCGACGACGAGTTCGACGTCGCGGACGCCACCGACGTCGCCGCCGTTCTCCAGTTTGAAGCTCATCGTGTCCGCGTTGCGGCGTTCGATCAGGTCGCCGTCACTACCGTACGTCGAAGTTCCGATGGCCAGTGACTCGATGGAGACGTCGGATTCACCGTAGTAGATCCGCTGTTCGCGTGTGGTCGTATCGTCCGTTGCCGCCTTGAAGTACACCTCGCCGGAGCTACCCCGTGTGGGTAGATCCAGGGTGACGGTCTTCGTTTCGTGTGAGGCGAGGTCCACTCGGACGGAGTCGACCTCGTCACCGAAGTTGTAGGGCTCTTCGAGGATCCGAACGTCCTGCGAACCGGCGGTGTTCCCGGTGTTCGTTACCTCGAGTTCGACGGTCGGTGATTCGTGGGTCTCGTTCACGTTGGGTGCGGACATCGACGTGATCTGGAAGTTCGGTCCGTCCTCCTCGCCGATGGTGATGGCACCGTAATGAGACTCGCGCGGTGCGGAACCGAGCAGAACTGTATACTGGTACGTATCGGGGTCGACGTCCGTCGGGACGTCGAGCGTCACAGTGTCGGTCTCCCCGGGCTCCAGTTCGTTCGTCTGCCCCTGGATCATGTCCTGGTCCTGCATGTCGAACATGACGCTCGTGTCGCCCGCTGTTCCGCCGGTGTTGTTGACAGTGATGGATATCTGGGCGTCTTCGCCGCGTGAGACGCTCTCCGGAGCGTCGACGTCTTCTATCGTGAAGTCCGCGGGGGTCTGGACCGTTCGCTGCACGTCGACCACGCGGAACAGCGCCACCGCGTCGTTGTAGTCGGGGTCGTCAGTTCCCGTTGCATCCTCAGGCCGTGCGTTCGGATCGGACAGTTCGTAGAGGAATACGCGCTCGTCCGCACCCAGAGAGAGCGTGCCATCGTCGTCGATGCGGTGGCCCAACATGTCGTTGAGGTCACGCTGGTATGGATCGGCGGCACCAAACGCGGGAACCTCGTCACCGTCACTCAAGATGACCACGTTCTGGCTGTTCGAGTCGTCACTGATGGTGATTCGTTCTCTGTCCTTGGAACACTCGAGACCCTCTGCGTCCTCCCCGCCGGGCATGATGCCTTCGAATATCACGCCCGTTCCAGACTTATCTCCACAGTAGTAGGACCTGGCGAACAGGGAAATCTCAGTCCCAGCACCGAACGTTCGCTGGACGGTGTAAGCGCTGGAATTCTCTATCATGGCCTTCTCGGCCGCAGGATGGTTCACATCCCCTTCATACTCGTCCTCGAAGAGATCTACTCGGTCGCTGTAGGAGTCGTTCTCGATATCCATCCACATCTCTGTCGGGGCGTGAATGATGTGATTCCCGTAATCGTAGAACGGGTCCTCCCCTTCTAGTTCGGCACCAAGCACCTGGATTTCGGCCCTGACGTTCTCGTTCACGACGATAGTACCGTCGTCACCCCCACCGATGTTATCGCGTTCCTGGACGATCAGCGTCTTCGAGACGGAAGCGTTCGCCGTCGTTACCGTGACGGAGTTGTGTCCGATATCGAACCGCGAATCGGTGATGTGGCCCTGCTGACGGATGGTCTCACTCTCGCCTGGGTCGACAGATACGAACTCCGAAGCGACAATCTCGCCGTCTTCGTTGCGGACTCGAACGTGCTGGTTAGCCGTCTCTGGCCCGGCATTTTCGACGGTCACGTCGAACCTGGAGTATCGGTCGAACGTGGTCGGGTTGGGAGCGATGTCGACTGAATCGACTACGAGCATCGGCTTCTCCGGGGAACCGACGTGGAATGTCTCGGACGTCGTCTCGTTGGGCGTCTCGATCGTGTACCGGTATTCGCCCTGTCGAGTGAACGTATTCCGGTAGGTTACGTCGTCTTCGTTCGACGAGTAAGCAGTCCCGTCGATCGTCCGCGGGAACCGCTTTGTGTCGACGTGTGACCAGCCGGAACTCACGTTACGCTCGATGACGACGTCCACGTCCATACTCCCCTGGAGGTCGCCGATGTTCTCGATGGTGACGTCCAGTTCGTAGTCGTTGTACGAGTGAACCACTGCAGGACCGTCCGTCTCCTTGATCGAGAAGTACGGATTGGACCCGACGGCGTACTGGCCGGATTCTGTGTCTCCGTCTACTTTTGCCCGCCAGTCGTACAATCCGGGGCTATCCGTAAACAAGTCAAACTGGATCGTCCCGTCGGAACCGGGATCGACGGTGACCGTCTTCGTACCCACTGAGGTCCAGTCAGAGTCACTGACGGCTTTGTACTCGAATTCGACGTCTTCGTAGGCAGTCATCCCTCCAGCGTTATCGACCGTGACGTCCGCCGTCGCGTCCTCGCGTGTGCTTGCGTTTTGCGGAACATCGGCATCGACCGCTGCATCAGGCGTTCCAGTTGGGGACCCGAACGCAATGTCGACGTCCCTCGAGTCGTTCTCTGTCTGAACTTCCAGGTTGTATTTCGGCGGGGTAGATTCGATGTCCCCATTCGGGACGCTGAACGATACCGTCGTCGATTCCCCGGATTCGAGTTCGACATTGTTTTTCTTATCCGAACCAGTCTTTGGGCCAGTATAGTCGAACTTGACGTCCTGACTCCCGTCGAGGCCGCCGTCGTTGGTTATCTCTGCCTCGACGATCATCTCGGACGTGCCAGTCGCGCGCGACACGTCGTAGTCGGTGATGTTGTAGTCCGGATTCGAGACGTCACCGAGCTGGAACTCGACTTCGACCGTGTCTCCAGGTTCGATCGGATCCGAAGTCTCGACGCTTACCAGCTCATCTTCGTAGTTCGATTCGAAGTACCGAGCCCATGCGCTGGCGTACTCGCTGTCTTCTATCCAGAGCGTTGCGCTATCGAGTTCGGCCGGCGAGCAGACGATCGAGTAACTGCCAGTTTCGTCGTACTTGAGGTCGGTATACAGCGCCTTCGAGAGCCGCTGGTTGTGGAGGTCCTGTCGAGAGACGTTCGAGGAGAGCGAGACCCGATTCGACGTCGTCATCTCCCCAGTGATGTTCGGGAACCGAACGCTGAGAGAACCTTCCTGGTACGTTAGTTCCGGCGGTGTATCCATCGTCGCGCCGGATTCGTCTTTCTTCCAGATGCCGCCACCTTCGTAGCCGACGGTCTGTTCGTCGCCCTCGTAACGCATCTCCCCCATTCGACGCGTTCCGGAGTAACAATCGGAATTGTCGTTCAGTCGCAACCGCCACGACGAGTCCCGGACCTCGACGTCCCCGTTCATCGACTCGGGAAGTTCGACCGTTCGACTGCGGTTTCGATCCTGACGCGCGAACGCCTGGAACGCTTCGTCGGTCTGGGCGAACGTCTGCCCAGCGACCTCTGCCTTGTTGTCCTCGTTGACGTCCCCTATCGTCCCTGTGCCGGCGACGATGATCAGCACGACCGCCGTCATCGTCATACCGATTAGCAGGACTGCGCCAACCAGGTGAGATATGCCACGCTGTTCGGACTCGGGCCCACACCCCATGATTATCGTTAATTGAAGGAGTATGAAGGTACGAAAAACTATCGATCGTTTCACCGCTCGTAATGGACAAAAATGGCCCTGAGTCGTTGAAATGACAGTTTTTGGCGCCAATGAAGTCGAGTTGGACACGTTGTTATCGGGGGATCGTGTAAAAATATCGCCGCCTGGACCGTCGTTCGCGAGATCCAGTTAGCGCGCCCGCGTCAGTGATCACGTGACATCGTTCGTCGAGCCCACGATGGAATGGACGATTTGGTCAGATCAATCGATGGCGTCGTCCGAGTATCGACCAGTGCGGGAATCGAGTTCGACGAGCACAGCGGCCAGAACGGGATGGACTCGCCGGGATTTGAACCCGGGGCCTCTCCCATGCCAAGGGAGTGATCTACCACTGATCTACGAGCCCGCACTCACTCGTATCCGGTCGCTTTTCATAAAGGCATCGAAGCGCCGGACGGCGTGTCACACGTTCCCGTTATCCCTCGGGTAGAATCGGCCACAATGGCTAAGAGAGTCGAGACTAACCTGTCTGCAGACACGGTCCGTCGAGCGATTAGAGACGTTCGGCGTTGATGGGACTACCAATGTTTAGGGGGGACGACGATGCGAAGGGAAGCAGCGGAGAGAGCCGCGCACAGACGACGCTCGATTTCGCCATCGGGGTCAGTATCTTCCTCGCGGTGGTCATGTTCATCTTCCTGTTCGTCCCGGGTATCGTCGAGCCGTTCACCGTCGGTGCCCAGGACGAGACGGTGACGGTCAATCGCGTCGCAGACGGGCTGACCCAGGACCAGCTCGGGTCGTCCCAGCGACCCGGTGTCCTCGATACGGCGTGTACGGTCGACTTCTTCGAGCACGCCGAGGACGGCACCGACATCACCGCGTGCGGCCCGCCGAAGGACGACCTGGCCGATTTCGTCGGGATCAAGGACAGACAGAACGCGAACGTCACAGTCCAGGGGAACACGTCCGCCGCGGACGTCGGGTCCGAACAGCTCTGCTGGGACGGCTCGAGTGACGCGCTGGTCGAAGCGGACGACGGGACGTGTGACGTCAGGCTGGCTGCCGGGGAGACGCCACCGACGACCAACGCGGATGCGGTGACGGCGACGCGCGTCGCGTCCCTCGCGGGCGAGGACGTGACGGTCGTCGTGGAGATGTGGTAAGATGGACAGAGGCCAAGCACACACGCTGGAGGGCGTCGTCGCCGCACTGCTGTTGCTCGCGAGCGTCATCTTCGCACTGCAGATGACGGCGGTGACGCCGCTATCGGCGAGTACGTCGAGCCAGCACATCGAGAACCAGCAGCGGTCGGTCGCGTCCGGTGTCCTCTCGGCCGCCGCCGAGCGGGATGGACTCGAAGAAACGGTGCTCTACTGGAACGAGAGCGACGGCGACTTCCACAACACGAGTTCCATCGGCTACTACACCTCGGACCCGCCGAACACGACGCTCGGGAGTATGCTGTCTCGGTCGTTCGACCAGAAGGGAATCTCGTACAACCTGTACGTCAGTTTCCAGTCGCCCTCCGGGAAAACCATCCAGAACCGCGTCGTGTACCGGGGCGTCCCGAGCGACAACGCGGTGAGCGCCTCGCGCACGGTGACGCTGGCCGACGACGACAGGCTGTACGACCACGACCTGCGTCGGACCAACGTGACGCTCGACGAGTCGTCGTCGTTCTACGCCCAGGACGTGGGGACGGGCGTGTACAACGTCGTCCGCGTGGAGGTGGTCGCGTGGCGGATCTAGGGTCACGGAGCCGCGGGCAGCTCATCCTCGTCGCCGCCTTCGCCCTCGCCGTGACGTTCGTCGCGCTCGCGCTCGTGGTCAACTCCGCCATCTTCACGGAGAACCTGGCGAGTCGCGGCGAGACGGGTGGGAGCGGCGACGCCCTGACGCTCAGACACGACGTCGAACGCGGCGTCGGCCAGAGCATCGCGTCGGCGAACGTGTACAACACGACCGACCAGAGCACACTCGAACAGGGCGTCGACAGGGGAATTGGTAACGTGAACACGGCCTATTCGAAACAGAGCGCGGCCGACACAGCCATCGTCAACGTCTCGCGGAAATCCGGGTCGACGACGTATGGATCGCGGGTCGTTCAAAACGAAAGCGGCGGGCGGGCGTTCCAGGACAGAAACGGGAACTCCGACTGGCACGTGGTCGACGACGTCGACCGGTCCGGGAACGAGGGGAACGCGACGCGGGCGTTCGAACTGAACGTCACGAAGTTGTCTCTCGAACCCGATGAGAGCGGCGCCTTCCGGATCGTCGTCGAGGAGTGGAAGGGTTCCGCGACCTGGACGATGACGCTGTGGCGCGACGGGGCGTCGGACGACGTCCACGTCGAAGTCGATATCGACAGCGAGCCCGAGGCACGATGTATGCAGGAGGTGGACGAGGCGTTCGTCCGCGTCGACGTCACGGAGGGTCGGCTCGCCGGCGAACCCTGTGGGGCGCTCCGGCAGGGTCCCAATACGAACGGTGACTTCGGGAACTATCGATTTGCAAGCGGCGTGGGCGACCGATACAACGTCACCTTCGAGCACGGCGACAAGGCCCACGGAAACTACTCGCTGGTCACGCGAAACCAGTCGATGGCGAGTTCGAACACTCTCAACGCCAGCGTCGGTTCGGACTCACCGTACTGGGACGACGCCGTCTACGACGTGACCGTCCGGTACGTCTACAATTCGCCGAAGCTCGACTACGAGACGGACGTTCGGGTCGCCCCGGGTGAGTCGCGATGACTGACCGCGCCGTCTCGTCGACGCTGAACTACGTGCTCAGTCTCGGCATCATGGCGGTACTCGTCACCGGGCTCCTGTCGGCGGGCGGCGGCTTCGTCGAGGACCGCCAGGAGGAGGTCATCCGGTCCGAACTCGAGGTCATCGGGCAACAGATCGCCTCGGACGTCCAGCGCGCCGACCGGCTCGTGACGGCCGGTGACGGCAACCAGGAGGTGACCCTCTCCCAGTCGCTCCCGGAACGGATCAGCGGAACGGGGTATCGGCTGTCGCTGGAGACCGGGCCTCCGGCGGAACTCGTTCTGAGATCGAACGATCCGGAGATCTCCGTCTCGGTACGGGTCCAGACGACCACTCACGTGGCGGCGTCCAACGCTGGCGGCGGGACCGTCGTCGTCACGTACACCTCGTCAGACAAACTGAAGGTGACGAATGACTGACCGGGCCGCCAGCGAGGTGCTGAGCTTCGCGCTCGTGTTCGGCCTCGTCGTCGCCTCCGTGGCTATCGTTAGCGTCAGCGGCCTGGGCTCGCTCGAGTCGGCGCGCGACGCCGAGCAGATGAACAACGCGGAGCGGGCCTTCGACGTCCTCGGCGACAACATGGCCGACATCTACGAGCGCGGCGCCCCCAGCCGCGCGACGGAGGTCAGCCTCGGTGAGTCACAGCTGTACACCGACGAGAACGTCTCGATAAACGTCACCGTGAAAGACAGTGCTGGGAACCCGACGACGGTGACACGCGACATCCGCCCGATCGTCTACGACGGGGACCGGGAACGCGAACTCGTCTACGAGGCCGGCGCCGTGTTCCGCGTCGAGCGCCAGGGGGCTCTGGTGTTGCAGGAGCCGCCCTTCGTCGTCGAGAACGACCGCGTCATGATCCCGGTCGTCGCGGCGCAGTCTTCGAGCGTGGAGAGTACCGGCGGCTCGACCGTCCTGTTGCGTGCCAACAACCGTGGGACCGACGTCGTCGTGTCCGACTCGCGCGGCTCCGTCGACTCGCTGTACTTCAACATCTCTTCGCCTCGCAACGAACTGTGGCGCGACTACTTCGTCGACGACCCCGACTTCGACTGTGGCGCGACGCCGATAGAAACGATCAACGGCGAAGAGTACCTGGAGTGCGAACACTCGAACCCACGCGTCGTCCACGTCGTCGTCTACGACATCGGCGTCACCATCGACCGGTGATAGACACCGCCGGCGACGCGGGTCCCAGGTAAGTCTCAGCTCGTGACGTTGACGCGATTGACGGAGATGTGGAGGTAGGTGACTTTGGTCGTCCGCGCTGCCTCCGGGACGGCGCGCGCGTTCTCCAGCGCTTTGTCGTAGTGGATGACGCCGTCGTCCAGGATTTCGATCTCGTTCGTGACGATACCGCCGTACACCTCGCTCTTCCGCATTATCATCTCACTGTCGCTCCCCGGTGCGTATATCACGCCGACGATCTTCGAGTTTCCGCCGTTCTGCACCGAAGCGGCCCCGAAGTCGCTCTTCCCGTAGAACCACACTTGCGTGGCGTTCTCGTCACCGCCGGTGTGGACCGTACCGCCCTCGACGAGCAAGTTCGGCTCGACCGAGTTGCTGGTCGCAGACGGGGAGAACGACGAGAGCGAGTTCTCGCCCTTGATGTAGAAGCGCACTGGGTGGTCGCCGACCACTTCGATAGTCCCCTGGTCCAGTCGGACGTAGTCGCGCACGGCGATGGAGACGTTGCCGTCAGTCGCGTCGACGGTCAGCGTCTCGGTCGACCCGAGGTCGATGTGGTCGACGTAGAACATCGTTCCGCCGGGCGACTCCTCGCCGATGGTCGCGCTGCTCGTTATCGTGTCGCCCGAGAAGTCGCTGTCACCGTCTCGGTTCTTCTTGATGTGGTCGACGCGCTCGTTGATCGGTCCGTCTATCTTCGAAGTGTCGGCGGTCTCGGAGATTTGCTCGGTCTCGACCCCGGCCGGCGGCGTGGGGTTGATGCTCGTCCCGTACTCGACGCGCTGTCCGTGGAAGTTGTTGGACCAGTCCTTCATGTCGACCGCCCCGCCGGCCGAGATGTTCCCGTAGATCTGGACACCGTTGTCCTGGACGTCGACGTCGCCGGCCGTCGTGAGCGTCGCGTTGTTCCAGCCGTTGTCCTTTCCTTCGCCGGCGTATCCGTCGCCGTCCGCCGACGTGTACGCGTCGATGCTTGGGTCGGTTGATCCCTTGAACGTGATCGTCCCCGACGTCGACGAGGCGTGAACCGCCTCCTTCACTCGCCGGTCACCGACCGGCACGGTTAGCGACGCCGTTACGCGGTTTTGACCGTGCTGGTAGGTGACCTCGCCGTCAGTCCGCTGTTCGAAGTACGACCCCCAGGCGCGGTAGTACGGCCCACCGACCGTGACGTTGACTTTCCCGCTCACGAGCGGATTCACGAACCGCGAGTCGATGCTCTCGTTCGGATAGTACCGCGTCGTCGAGTTGCGGGTGATGGTCGCACGGCGCGTGAGTGAACGGTCGCCGCTCACCTGGACCATCGGGAGCGTGAGCGTCGCGTCGCGGTAGTGGAACTCCGGCGGGGAGACCATCACGCTCCGGTCCCCGTCGGCCCGCCAGACGCCGCCGCCCTGGTAGGCGATGGTCTCGGTCCCGCTCCGGTAGACGATAGCGCCCATCGACTCGTTGTAGATGGTCGTCACGGCGCGCGTGGCCGTGTTCTGGTAGGAGACGTTCATCCAGCCCGACTCGTTCTCGACGCTGAACCCCTCGACCGACTCCGAGTCCAGGGGGATCTGCTGGGTCTTCGAGTCGCCGATGGCGACCATCGCCGCCTGCGAGTCGAGCTGGGTCATCGTGTTCGATGCTCGCTCGACGTCGAGCCTGTTCTGGGTGTCGGTGATGGCCTGGCCGCCGGTGACGACGACCAGCGTGCTCCCGGTTATCACGAGCGCGAACACGAGTATGACAGCGAGCGGCCCCGTCTGCCCTCGCGATCCCCCGATCCCCTTTCGCCGGCGCGTAGAACGGAGTTCCGGCTCACTCATTCTTCTCTCCGTGTTGTTTGCCAGTGGCCATAAACTAGCACGTCAGGTTATCGCTCCGTATAATCGTGCTGTGACTCGAATTCGATTCCCGCGGTGAGAGACCGGTTCACCACAGCGCGAGGTGACCCCTGTTCGGATAGCATGCTAGCTGCCCTTGTGGGACACTCATTAGCGCTTGTGGCCACGTGTCTCTTCAGGTACAGCTTCAGGAAGTACTGAAGGGAGCAGCGAAGGGAGAATCAGCCGCTCGTGACGTTGACGCTATTGACGGAGATGTGGAGGTAAGTGACCCGGACGACGTCTGCGTCGGGCGGGAGCGCCTGTTCGGCCGCGAGCGCCTCGTCGTAGTGGAGTCCCGCTTGCGTGTTGATGTTCGCCGTACCGGTGACGATACCGCCGTAGACGTCGCCGTGCCCGACAGTGACTGTGCCTGGGCCGTCACTGCCCGACGGTGCATAGATGACGCCGGAGAATCGGGCCCTGCTAGAGCTGCCTGCCCCCTGAATCGTCGCGTTGAAATCGTCTTTCCCGTAGACGTAGAGCTGCGTCGCGTTGTTGTGCGGAGTGGAGATCGAAGACTTCTTTCCGACGTGGAGGCCGGTGCGTCCGCCCTTCTTCTCGGAGGTGTTGACGTAGAACCGCACGTCGTTGCCACCGGTAACAGTGATATCGTATCCGCCGTCGCTGACGTGAATGTAATCGTTCACTGCGACGGTGACGTCTCCGTCTGTCGTATCGATCTCGAGTGAGTCGACCGAGCTGCTTCCCATGTCGACGCGTTCGAGGTAGTACGTACCGCTTTCGAGCGTCGGATCACTCCCGGTCAGTCGGTCGCTCCCGTCTATCGGAACGCCGGCGTCGCCGTTGTCGTTGTCGCTCTCGATGTCGTTCACGCGCCCTCCGACGTGCGTGTTGATCGGACTCGCCGACTCGACGCCGTCTATCTGTTCGACCGACCCACCGACGCGGGAGTTGCTCGGTTCGGATCCCGAGGAGTAGTAAACGTCTTCCGTGACGTAGGAACTCCCCGTGAGGTGGACGTATCCTCCTCCTCGGATACTCCCTTCGAAGTTCGCACTCCCGGACATCGTGATATCGCCTGCGTAGGTGACGTTCCCGTTAGTACCGTGGGTCTGGCTGCAGTAGTCGTCGAGCGTGTTCGAGGAGTTGTAGCTGTCGAGGTAGTTCCAGTCCGCACACGAACCTGGCCCACCACCGGTTCCCTGGACGTTGAGATTTCCACCGGCGCCTGCTGCGAGTGCCGAGGTGACGGTCGTGCTCTCGGGCGGGGTCACCAGCTCCAGCGTCACCCGACTGTTCGAGTGGTCGTACTCGACGTCACCGTCAGTTCTCGTCTCGAAGTACTTCCCCCACGCCTCGTAGTACTCGCTCTGGACCGTGACTTCGACCCGTCCGTCGTCGAGCGGGTTTCTGAAGTCGCTGTTGTCCCGGTCGGGGTAGTGCTGTGTCGTGCTGTTGTGCGTGACAGTGGCCCGCCGGTTTAGGGACGAGTCGCCCCTGACCTGGACCATCGGGAGCGTGAGCGTCGCGTCGCGATAGTGGAACTCCGGCGGGGAGATCATCACGCTCCCCTCGCCGTCAGACCGCCAGACACCACCGCCCTGATACGCCAGCGTGCTGTCTCCCGACGTGCGGGTGACCGCCCCCATCGAGGAGTTGTACACCGTGGTGACGTCGCCACTGGTACCGTTCGTGTAGGAGACGTTCATCCAGCCCGATCCGTTCCGAACCGTGTACTTCGATGCCCCGCTCGACTCCAGACTCACCTGCTGAACGCTGGCACTGCCGATGGCGACCATCGCGGCCTGGGAGTCGAATTGCGTCATCGTGTTCTCTGCCCGTTCTCCGTCGAGTCGGGTCTGTGTCTCAGAAATCGCCTGCCCGCCGACGGCGATGACGAGCGTCGAACCCGCGATGACCATCGCCAGGACCAGAATGACTGCGAGCGGCGCAGTCTGGGCGCGAGAATCCCCCGTTCCCCCAGTCGATACTCCCACCCTGTCCGTAATCCTCCACATCTCTGTGTATTCCCTGTTCCCCGGCGTCTTATATCCGTGCGACCGGTTTCGCGTTCTGAGAAGGCCACGCCGAAATTTTCTCCGGCGGCGGCTCGCTACAGTTCGCGCGCGTGACCAGTTTCGGACGGACAGATGGAAACCGTTTAGTCGGGCGCTCGTCGTTGTAGAGACGGGAACAGCACGACCGCAAATCTGACTTGCCGCCCGTTTGGGCGGCTCCGGGATTGCGGCCGTGTTTCGTGCGTCCGGACGAAGGGAGCGAACCACTCGCGCTCACGGCTCACGCCGTTCGCGTTTTCCGTGGCCCTCGCTTCGCTCGGACCACGCAACATCACGCCAGACGCTGCTCTATAGGAGCGTCATAGCGGTCTGTGCCGTTCCAATACGAACAATGGCACGAATGCACACACGCCGCCGAGGCTCGTCCGGTTCGGACAGGCCCGCGGCAGACGAACCGCCGGAGTGGAGCGACGTAGACGAAGACGCCATCGAAGAGCGCGTCGTCGAGCTGGCCGAGGACGGCCACTCGTCGAGCGTCATCGGCCAGAAACTGCGCGACGAGGGCGTCCAGGGCACCCCGGTGCCGGACGTCAAACTCGCGACGGGCAAGAAGATCACCGAGATCCTTGAGGAGAACGACGCCGACCCGGAGTTCCCCGAGGACCTGCGCAACCTGATGGAGCGGGCCGTTCGACTCCGTGAGCACATGGACGAGAACCCTGGCGACCACCAGAACAAGCGCGCGCTGCAGAACACGCAGTCCAAGATCCGCCGCATGGTCGACTACTATCGCGGCGACGAGATCGACCAGGACTTCACCTACAGCTACGACACCGCCGTCGAACTCCTCGACTAGATGTCCACGACCGGTCGCGACCAGTCGTCCGCCCCCGCCGCCAGCGACCTCGCCGCCGCGCTCCGCGAGGCCGGATTCGTCCGCCTCGTCGCCCGCGCCGACGGTGATTCGCTGGCCGCGACGGGCGTGCTCGCCCGGGCGCTCGACGCTCGCGGGACGCCGTTCCAGGCGACCGTGGTGCGCCCGTTCAGCGACGCGACTCGCGCGACCGACGCCGACCTGACCGTCGCCGTCGGCCACGCAGACGCGACGGCCGACGTCTCCGTCACGGGTCCCGAACCGTCCAGCGTCACCGCCTTCGAGGCGGTCGGCGAACTCGACCAGTCACCTGACCCGACCCTCGCGCTCGCCGGCACGATCGCCGCGGGCGACGTGTCGGGGCCGGTTGTCGAGGCCGCCGAATCCGCTGGGATAGAACGCCGTCTGGGCGTCGCCGTCCCGGTCCCGGACCTGGCGGACGGGCTCGCACACTCGACGCTCGTCGACGCGCCATTCTCCGGCGACGCGGACGCGGCGGCCGACGCCCTGGCCGAACTCGACCTGCCGGCAGATGGCGAGGTGCCCGAAGCGCTCGACGAGAACGACCACCGGCGCGTCGCGTCGCTGGTCGCACTCGCCGTCACGGGCTCCGAAGCGGCCGCCGACCGCGCGGGCGAACGCGTCGAACGCGCGCTTCGCCCGTACGTCGGTGGCCCATTCGAGACGGTTGGGGGCTACGCCGACGTGCTCGACGCCGCTGCCCGGGAACGGCCCGGCATCGCCGTCGCGCTGGCGCTCGGCCACGACGGCCTCCGCGAGGAGGCACTCGCCGCGTGGCGCAGCCACGCCGAGCGGGCACACACCGCCGTCACCGACGCGACGACGCGCCGGTACGACGGCGTCTTCGTCGCCCGCGGGGCTTCGATGCCCGTCGGCACCGTCGCGCGACTCGTCGCCGACTTCCGCTCGCCGGAACCGGTGACGCTCGTCGTCGGCGAGGACGATGCGGCCGCCCGGTCGACGGACGGCACCGACGTCTTCGCCGCGATAGACGCCGCAGCGAGTGCGACAGACGGCGACGCGACCGGTACCGAGGACAGGGCCCGCGCGCAGTTCGCGGGCGAACGCTACGAGTTCGTCGAGACCTTCCGGGAGGCACTATGAAACGCGCGACGATCCGCACGACACACGTCGATAGCGACACCGCGGAGCGACTCGCGCGCGCTGTGCGCCCGGACAACACCGACGAGATGCACACGACTATCGAGGACGACGCGCTCGTGACGACCATCGAGCGCGAGACGACCGGCGGCCTGCAGTCGACCGTCGACGACTACGTCGTCAACCTCTCCGTCGCGGCACAGTTATCCGACCACACGACTACCAACAACACATGAGCGAACGATCCGTATCCCGACGCAAGCAACAGAAGCGGTGGTACACCGTGCTCGCCCCCGAGCAGTTCGACCGGGCGGAGCTCGGCCAGACCACGGCAGACGAATCGGACAAGGTGCTCGGCCGCACCATCGAGACCACGCTGGGTGACCTGAACAACGACGCCAGCGAGAACAACATCAAGCTGACCTTCAAGATCAACGAGGTCGCCTCCGACTCCGCCTACACGGAGTTCGTCAAACACGAGCTGACGCGGGACTACCTGCGCTCGCTCGTCCGCCGGGGCTCCTCGAAGATCGAGGCGTTCATTACCGTCCTGACGACGGACGACTACCGCGTCCAGATCCAGCCCGTCGCGCTCACCACGAAGAGCGCCGACGAGTCCCAGGAGCAGGCCATCCGCCGGACGATGATCGACCTCGTCCGCGAGTCGGCCCAGGACCGGACCTTCGAGCAGCTCGTCGACTCCATCGTCGAGGGGCGGCTCTCCTCGGCCATCTACGGCGAGGCCAAGGACATCTACCCGCTCCGCCGGGTCGAGATTCAGAAGACGACCCTCGAGGCCCACCCCGAGGAAGTCGCCGCCGAAGAGGAGACCTCCGTCGACGTCGACGAGGAGGACGTCGGCGACGTCGTCGAGGAAGACGAAGCCGCCGAGTAACGCTTCTCTTGAGGTTTTTTGGCGCCGTCGAATACCGACAGCGGAGCGGGTTCGCAGTACCGAAATGTACGTGCGGACTCGATAGGGGATGGTACCTGCGAGGCCCGACGCCGGACTAGATACTTCCCTGTCCCGTGCGACGGATCGGTCGTGAACGACGGTGTCTCCGAGCGGAGTCGAGGCTCGATGGTCGACTCGTCGGTGCGCGTGGGTCGGCACCTCCGAGACGTCGTCCAGCCCGGTACCGCGATACCGTGGGGATCCCCGACGCTCCGCGTAGTCCTCGTGAGCACCCTCCTGGCGCCGCTCGGCGTCGCATTCATCAGCCCCGGCCTGCCCGTTATCCAGGACCGGTTCGCGCTCACCGACTCGCAGACGAGCCTGGTTATCTCGCTGTACTTCGTCACTGGCATCGTCCTCTCGCCGGTCATCGGCCTGATCGAGGACCGGATCGGTCGACGTCGCGTCCTCGTCCCCTGCCTCGTCGGCTTTAGCCTCTCGGGAGCGTCCATCGCCATCGCCCCGAGCTACGAGGGCGTCCTCGTTCTCCGGGTCGTCCAGGGAACCGCCGCGGCCGGTATCTTCGTCACGACGGTCACGGTCATCGGCGACACCTTCGACGGCGCTCAGCGAAGCGCGGTGCTGGGTGCGAACACCGCCGTGCTATCGGCGAGCGCGGCGGTCTTCCCGATATTCGGCGGGATGCTCGCGACGGTCTCGTGGAACGTCCCGTTCGTCGCGTACCTCCTCGGCCTGCCCATCGCCCTGTACGCGCACCGCAGCCTGGAAGAGCCGTCGTACGATCACGCGACCGGTTTGTTCGGATCGATCCGCGAGGCCGTCTTCGCCCTCAGTGCACGCGAGGCAGCGCTCCTCTACGGGTCGGCGTTCACGATCGAACTGCTCCTCTTCGGGACAGTGTTTACGGCCATCCCGTTTCTGCTCGCAGTAGCCTACGGGCTCGCACCGACGGCGATCGGTCTCGTCGTAACGGCCGCACTCGCGGCGTCGGCAGTCTCCGCCTCCCAGGCCGGCCGGCTCACGACCTACTTCTCTGACGACGCGATCATCGTGCTCGGGTTCGCCGGTGCGGGCGCGGGCCTGGTGGGGACGTGGCTCGCCGGGTCGCCGATCGCCATCGGACTCGCCAGCACCGTGTTCGGTGCGGGATGGGGCGTCGTCCTCCCGTCGATCGACGACGAGGTGACCGAGTTCGTCCCACCCGAGGTCCGGGGGGAGGCGTTGAGCCTCCGCAACAGCACGACGTTCCTCGGCCGAACGCTCGCACCGGTGCTCTTCGCCACCCTTTCGGTTACCTGGGGGTATCGCGTGATCCTGCTGTTCGCGGGCATCGTCGGGTTCATCGCGGGGGTGATCGGCTGGGTGCTGTCGAGCACGGGAGGGGCGGACTGACCCCGTGACCCCAGCCGCTGCGTCGGTCCGCGTCCGCGCAGTTCGTCGTTCGTCGAAAGCGCACCGCTCGCGACGACCTCCTCACGAGTCCTTCGATGGCGCCACGGGTTCGGTGTCCAGCTTGAAGTAGAGCCACGGTACTACGTGCGTGAGCGTGGCCAGGACGATCGACCAGCTCAGAACGAACCCCAGGACTGCGCCGTCGTGCGGGAACGGGGCGAGGGCGACGTAACCGGCGCCGAAGAGGACGAAGAAGGTGGCGACCTGGACGAGCCTGGGCATGTCCGAACGTTTGCGCGGAGACTCATAGCGGTACGGTCTGCTCCCGCAAGGCGGCGTCGGGAGTTGAACGGCCGTGCGAAACCATACAGTTATTTGAATAGTCTCCGTGAGAGACACTATGGGGCTCCACGTCACGGCGAGAACGTGTCAGCATCGGCTCGACCGCGTCCGTCGAACGACGAAAAGTCCGTGAGTCCGCGCGAAGAGAACCTACTGTACGCCATTCGGCGACCGATATCTGTGTACGCGGAGACCGAACGCCCGCGTCACGCCACCTGGCTGGAGCTGTTCTTCGACCTGGTATACATCGTCGCCATCGCCGAGCTCGGCGCGTTCCTCCGGGAGGGGCTCTCGCTCGTCGCCATCCTGGAGTACGCGAGCCTCTTCGTCCTCGTGTGGTGGACGTGGGTCGGATTCAGCTACTACGCCGACATATTCGACACGGACGACCTCTTCTCCCAGCTGGCCCTGATACTGGTGATGTTCGGGGTTATCATCATGTCCCAGACCATCTCCCAGGCCCTCCACGGCGGCTCGTTCGCGTTCGCAGCCTCGTTCCTCCTCTTGCGGGTCCTGTACATCGGGCTCGCGCTCCGGGGGTGGTACGTCGTCCCCGGTTCCGACAAGTTCTTCACCTACTGGGTCACGTTCAGCTCGCTCTCGACGTTCGTCTGGGGGCTGTCGCTGTTTTCGCCGGTCCCCGGCCGGTTCGGGCTCTGGATATCGGCGTTTATGCTCGAGATTGCCGGTATCGGAATCGTCTATCTCGTGTTCGAGACGGTCCCCGTGCAGGTGTCTCACTTCCCCGAACGGCTCGGGCTGTTCACCATCCTCGTCCTGGGCGAGACGATGCTGGCCGTCGCCACGGGGACCACCGGCATCGACTGGTTCGTCCCGTCCGGAGTCACTGCGATCGGCGGGTTCTTGCTCGTGGTCGCGATATGGTGGCTCTACTTCGACAACTTCGACGAGCGCACTATCGATCGCGCGCTGGGAGAGACCAGAACCCACTGGCTCCACATGCGAGAACGAATGCTCGTCTACGTCTTCGGGCATTACTTCATCTTCATCGGTATCGGGGCCACGGGAGTCGGTCTCGAAGCGGCGATCGAGGCCGTCATCGCGGCGCACGCGCTCGAGCCGATCGGCCGGACCGTCTTCGCAGGCGGCGTCGCCGCGTTCCTCCTCGGGAGCGCCATCTGCCATCGTGCGATGCCGACGCCGCTCCACGACCGGCTGTTCCTGACGCGAATCACCGTCGCCGTCGCCGTCGTCGTCGTGATTCTGGGCGTCGGTCGGCTCGTGGCTCCGCTTCTCGTCACGTGGATCATCGCGATCACGTTAGTCGCTCTCGCGGTCTTCGAGACCGTCCATCGACTGAGAACGCCCGAATCAGAACCATGAACCACACCAGCGTCCGGATCGACCGCTCGTCCCCAGCACCGAGAGCCGATCGACAGAGAGCGTCGAACCACGACCGAGCAGCGGGGGGAGAGCGCGGTGCGTGAAGTCGCGTTGATGTGGCGGGACTCGCGGATGATAATCCTGACCGTCGTCGTCACCGCGACCTACACCGCCGTCCTCATCCCGTTCAAAGGGCTTGTCCTCGTCCCGGGGTTCACCGAGGTCCGGCTCGCGAACGTCCTCCCCGTCGTGTTCAGCGTCCTGTTCGGCCCCGCGGCGGCCTGGGGGTCGGCGTTCGGCAACCTCATCGGCGACGTCTTCGGCGGCACGCTGACCCGAGGCAGCGTCTTCGGGTTCGTCGGGAACTTCTTCTTCGGCTTCGCGGGGTACAAGCTCTGGGGGAACCTCGGCCGGCTCTCGTGCGACGAGGAACCCGCGATGGACTCAGCGGGCCAGTTGCTCGAGTTCCTCGCAATCTCGTTCGTGTCCGCGGCCGGGACCGCCGCGATCATCGCCTGGGGACTCGAGGTGCTCCAGTTGCTCCCGTTCTCAGTGCTCGGAACGATCATCTTCGTCAACGACTTCCTCGTCGCAGCGATCGGCGGCCCGATCTTGCTCAGGTTCCTCTATCCGCGCGTCAAGCGCGACGGGCTCCTCTATCCTGATTTGATGCGAGAGGGGGACCTCCCGTCGGTGAGCGAGCGCCGCCAACAGGTCGCTGGCATCGGCATCGCCGCCGTCTCGATCGCCTGGATCGTCGTCGGAATCGGGATAAGTCTCGGCCTCCAGGGCGTTCCATTCGGTGTGGGTCCTGCCGACGTCACGGCGTCTGACGTGACGAGAACGCGGATCCAGCTGTTCGTCGGATCGGTAGCAGCGCTCCTCCTTCTCGTCGCGAGTCTCCTCTCCGGCGAACGCCTCTCGGCGATTCTGCGGCGAGACGACTAGTTTCGCCAGTCTCCTGTCGGACTCGGGGCGGAACAGGCGTCTCGCGCTCAGTCCCCGGAGACGGTGACGGTCCCGGCCATCCCCGCCTGCTCGTGAGGGACGCAGAAGTAGTGGTGTTCCCCGGGGACCTCGAACGTCCACTCGTACTCGTCGCCCTGGTAGAGCGCGCCGTTCGTTCCCTCGATCCAGCCGGTCTCGGCGTCGGACTGGTTGTCGAAGCCGCCGGAGGCGAAGTACGTGGCATCCTCGGGAATACTCTCTTCGTAGGCGGTGACGGTGTGGGCGTGGGAACTGGTGTTGCGCCAGACCACGGTCTCGCCGGGGTCGATCTCGATACGCGCTGGTCGGAACGCGGACGACGACATCCCGACGTCGTAGGACTGATTGCCCGTTCCCTGTTCGGCGACGAGTCCGGAACAGCCGGCCAGCCCGACGGTCGAGAGCCCACCCACGGCCCGGAGGTACGCGCGACGGTCCATTGTCCGAGACTCTGCACCCGACAGGCTTCAAAACCGCGATCGAACCCGGACTGATCGGTCCTGGCATTCGAGAACGAAGCGGATCCTCACCCCCGATCTAGATCCGCTCGTCGTACCCGGCGGCTCGTGCGTCGTCGAGAATCTCCTGGACGACGTCCGATTTGGCCTTCGTGTACTCGACCGGTTCGTCGGCGTGTCGCGCGGCGGCGTCGCGTTTGACCGCCTCGTAGTCCTCGCGGGCCTCCGGATGGTCGCGCATGTACTCCCGTAGCAGAAGATTTCGCCGCCATCCGTCGCCGTCCTCGAACCGGACGTTGAGGTTGAACCGCTGGCCGTCCTCGGGCCACCGACCGAGTTCGAGCCGTCCGTCGGGCTCGTCCCACTCCCTGAAGAACTCGTAGCCGACCGATTCGAGTCGGTCCACGCAGTCCCACCCGACGTCCTCGTCCGGGACCACCACGAGGACGTCGACGATGTCCTTCGCTGCGAGGCCGGGAACGGACGTGCTGCCGACGTGTTCGATCCGGCGGACGTCGAGCTCAGCAAGGGCGTCGCTGAGGCGTGCCGCTTCGCGCTCGAAGCGGTCTGGCCACGCCGGATCGTACTCGACGACGCTGATGGGCTCGCTGTAGTCGATGTCGGGCTCACTCATCGCGTCCGGTGAATCGGCCCCGTCTCCCATGGGCGTGTCGATGAACTGTCTCGACAGGGCGTACGGTTTGCCCGGTCGCGGCTCCTGGCCTCCGTTCAACGAAGAAACACTGACAGCTGAGAGACGCAACTGCAAAGTACACCCCCCAGAAGAAAGCAGTATGAAAGCGACGGCGAAGGCACACCCGATCCAGGGGCTGGTGAAGTACCACGGGATGCGCGACGAGGAGCTGCGCCTGCCCTACCACGACTCGATCAGCGTCTGTACGGCACCGAGTCACAGCCTGACGACGGTCGAGTTCGATCCCGAGCTCGATGCGGACGAGTACGTCATCGACGGGGAACCGGTGGCGGGGCACGGCGCCGACCGCATCCGGAAAGTCGTCGACGAAGTCCGCGAGCGGGCAGGCTTCGACCACCGGGTCCGCTTCGAGTCGGAAAACGACTTCCCCACGAACATCGGCTTCGGTTCCTCGGCGTCGGGATTCGCCGCTGCCGCGATGGCGCTGAGCGAGGCGGCAGGGCTGGACCTGACCCGACCCGAGGTGTCCGCCATCGCCCGCCGCGGGTCCGCTTCGGCCGCGCGCGCGGTCACTGGCGCGTATTCACACCTGCGAACCGGCGCGGACGACCAGGACTGCCGCTCCGAGCGCATCGACGTGGCCGACGAACTGGAGGAGGACGTCCGTATCGTCGCCGGCATGGTTCCGAGTTACAAGGAGACCGACTCCGCCCACGCCGAGGCCGCCGAGAGCCACATGTTCGAGGGGCGGATGGCCCACATCCACGGACAGATCGCGGCGATGCGCGGCGAACTCCGCGAGGGCGACTTCGAGGACGCCTTCGAACGCGCCGAGCACGACTCGCTCTCGCTGGCGGCGACGACGATGACCGGGCCCGCCGGCTGGGTGTACTGGCAGCCCAGAACCATCGAGATATTCAACGCCGTCCGAGAGCTCCGGAACGAGGAGGACGTCCCAGTGTACTTCTCCGTCGACACCGGCGCGAGCGTCTACGTCAACACGACCGCCGACCACGTCGACCGCGTCGAGGAGGTCGTCGCCGACTGCGGCGTCGACACCCGCCAGTGGGAGGTCGGCGGTCCCGCACAGGTCCTCGACGAGTCCGACGCGCTCTTCTGAGCAGTTCGCTGTGAACGCTCGGCGCCTCTACGTGGATCGGCTATTACCGACGCGACCTACTCTCGCACACTGACCGACAGGATGCGGATTCGAGAACCCTTCTCAGGCGAGGGTGACGCCGTTCATCGCCAGGAAGTCCGTAGCCTCCTTGATCTCGACCGGCGAACCGATGATGCGGACCTGTGGGCCTTCCTGGCGAACGGTGAGGGTAAATCGGGTTTCGAGTTCGTCCCGAATCCCGTCGAGGGCAGTCGCTGGCAGCAGAATCTGCGTGCTGTCGCGAAACCGATCGACGTCTGCCATTGTCGGTTGTGGTGTGGGGCCCCGTATTAGTGTGTCGAAATGCACGTGTGACTGAGAGATTCGCCCGTCAGGAGGGGTGTCGAAGCCGTCCGCTGGATTTCCACATACAGGTTGCGCACGGTAGCGACGGCCCACGGCGCCGAGTCTCGCGGACCGATGCTGCCAGTGACGCGGCGGGTGGTCGCGGCCAGTGACGCGGCGGGTGGTCGCGACCAGGGGCACGCCGACCGGACCCCCGTCGCCGGGACGGGAGGAAAGCCTTATTCGGGACGGCGGGCCGACGTTAACGTAATGGGGCTCGAAGAGGAGATCCGCGAGATCGAAGAGGAGATCGCCAGCACGCCCTACAACAAGTCGACCGAGGCCCACATCGGTCGGCTGAAGTCCAAGCTCGCGGAGCTGAAGGAGAAACTCGAGAACCAGTCCTCCGCCGGCGGCGGCACCGGCTACTCCGTCGAGAAGCACGGCGACGCCACCGTCGCCCTGGTCGGGTTTCCCAGCGTCGGCAAGTCGACGCTCATCAACGCCCTCACGAACGCCGACAGCGAGACCGGCGCCTACGAGTTCACGACGCTCGACGTCAACCCCGGCATGTTGCAGTACCGCGGCGCGAACATCCAGATGCTCGACGTGCCTGGACTCATCGAAGGCGCCGCGAGCGGTCGCGGGGACGGCCAGGCCGTGCTCTCGGTCGTCCGGACGGCCGACCTCGTCGTCTTCGTCCTCTCCGTCTTCGAGATCGAACAGTACGCGCGCCTGCGCGAAGAACTCTACAAGAACAAAGTCAGGGTCGATCGGGACCCGCCGCGGGTCTCCATCCGCCGGAAGGCCAAGGACGGCCTGTCGGTCAATTCCAGCGTCGACCTGGACCTCGACGAGGAGACCATCAAGGGTGTCCTGCGCGAACACGGCCACGTCAACGCCGACGTCACCATCGGCGAGCAGGTCGACATCGACCGCCTCATCGACGGCGTGATGGACAACCGCGTGTACCTCCCCTCCGTCGTCGCCGTCAACAAGGCGGACCTGATCGAACCCGACTACAAGGAGACCGTCGACGAGCAGTTGCGCGACCACGACGTCGACCCGGAGGAGGCCGTCTTCATCAGCGCCGAGGAGGAGAAGGGCCTCGACGCGCTCAAGGACGTCATCTGGGAGGAACTGGGCCTCATCCGCATCTACATGGACAAGCCCGGCCGCGGAATCGACTACGAGGAACCGCTCATCCTCCGGGCGGGCCAGACCGTCGAGGACGCCTGCGAGAAGCTCGGCGGCGACTTCGAGGACCGGTTCCGCTTCGCTCGCGTCACCGGTCCGAGCGCCAAACACGACGAGCAACAGGTCGGCCAGTCACACGAACTCGCTGACGAGGACGTGCTCCGGATCACGACGAGCAAGTAGTACACGACGAGCGGGTAGGTCCTCTCCGCGCACGCACGCAAAGATCGACTCGATATCTGGGGGCCGCTACTCAACCAGTTCGCTGCGCTGACACCCGAGCGGCCACTGTCGGTACGCTTTTCGGCGCTCAGGCCGTCACACCGAGTATGACGTTCACCGTCGACCACACGATGATCCGTGTCGAAGACCTCGACGAATCGCTGGACTGGTACCAGACCCACCTCGACTACGAGGAGAAAGGCCGCTGGGAGGCCGACACCTTCACCAACGTCTTCCTCGGGCCCGAGGACGTCCACGACGACGGTGCGCTGCTCGAACTCACCTACAACCACGACGGGCGTTCCTACGAGATGGGCGACGCCTGGGGCCACATCGCCGTCCGCGTCGAGGACGTCACCGAGGCCTACCACGAGCTGATGGACGAGGGCGTCGAGGACTACCGGCCGCCGGAGGAGAACCCCGGGTACGCCTTCGTGAAGGACCCGGACGGCCACGAGATCGAGATCGTCGAGCGGGACTATGGTGCCCGCTGGAGCCTCGACCACACGATGATCCGTGTCGAGGACGCCGACGACGCGCTGGGCTGGTACACCCGGAAGCTCGATTATGCCCCCGCCGGGCGCTGGGAGTCAGACACCTTCGCGAACTACTTCGTCGCACCGCAGGACGCCGCCGAGGAGGCGATGACCGTCGAACTCACTTACAACTACGACGGTCGGACCTACGAGATGGGCGACGCCTGGGGCCACCTCGCGGTCCGGACGGACGACCTGACCGAGGCCTGGGAGACGCTGATGGAACGCGACGCCGAGGACTACCGCGACCCCGAGTCCTGCGACATGAACTACGCCTTCACGAAGGACGCCGACGGTCACGAGATCGAAGTCGTCACTGCGGAGTAGCGCAAGCGGTCGTTCGCGACGGGGCTCGTCTTCTGACTACATCCGTTCTCGCCAAGTTCGTCCAGTGAGCCACGGGTGGACTAGTCGAGCACCCGCGTCGGGGGCCAGTCCACCGACTGCCGCGTGCGAACTGACCCTTCATAGCACAGCCCATAACGTCAACGAGAATTAGTTTACGAATTGTAACACATCGACGATCACCGATTCCCTGATGGTAATTGTCTAGGCCGGAAGCGTTGAAATATCGCACTTCCGCCCTCTCCGTAAATATGTTCTATACTCAACAGTATCGACAAGGCTTATTACCACTTAGCCAAGACCATTTAAGCACCCCTACCCATGGCGCCGACAACGAGTACTCAGGTTCGGTTCGGACGCGGGGCGACCGCGTCCGTGCTGGGAGGAAAGCTGTTGACGCCGCCCAATCGGACAATCGACACCCTATGACAACGACAAACGACAAACTTCGTAGCCTGTTCCTGGCTGCGCTGATGGTCTTCTCGGTCTTCGCGATGACCGTCGCGCTGCCCGGCTCAGCCGCTGCGAATCACAACGACTTCACCGATTCAGATGCGGACGATCACCTGAATTATGGTGAGCGGTACTGGGGAGAGACGGTACTGATCTCCGGTTCCGCTGATGCAACGTACGAGCTCTGGAAGGTCAACTCTAACGACCCCGACGAGTTCGAGAAAACTCTCGTCATCAACGACGAGGGCTACACTACCTTCAGCACTGATGGTCTCGATGGCACCTATACCATCAAGGCAGACGGTGCAACCGATTCCGAATCTGGTGTCGCAGTCAGTAACGGCCAGATTGGATCTGGCTCCAGTGGCACCTTTTCGGTGACGACGCAGACCTTCGATGCGAGCTTCGAAGATGCGGACGTCACTGATGAGGACGAGGACGTCGAACTCACCATCGACACCAACCGAGGTACCCACGCGGTGAACGTCACTGCGGATGGTCTTGACGGTGAAGAACTTCGAAATATCTTCACTAATTACGAGACCTCCGATGGCATCACCCGGAACGGTGACTTCTCTGACTACAATGTTGACGGTGATACGCTGACGCTCAACAGCGTCAACTCCGGTGATTACCGGACGAACTTCTCCGGTGTCAACACCGGCGAGTACACCTTCAACTTCGAAGTGACGGACACGGAAGCATCCTCCAGCGCGTCGATCAACGTGAGCGACGCTGCAGATGGTGACGTCGTGTTCGCGAACGACGTTCCCCAGGACCAGGTCGGTGACGTCGCCGACATCACCCTGGAGATGTCTAACACCGACAAGGGTACGATCACCATCGGTAGCGCCGACCAGAACTACTGGATCACCGCTCACGTGACTGACGAGGACGACGACGGTGAGGTTACTGTTCAATTTAACTCCTACACTGCCGGTGCGCAGGGCTCCAGTGATGTGACCCTCAACGCCGAGGGTGACGACACTGTTGTGACCTCCTCCATCGAGCAGGGCGGGGAGTTCTCCCACACCGACTACGATACGGACGGTGACGGTATTACGGAAGGTGACGATAGCTATCTCGACGCTGGTGACAAGCTTCTCGACGCCACGGAATACGACATGAACGTCACCGCCGGTCACAACGACGGCAGTGGCGCTGACGAAGTCGGTGCGCTCTCGCTGCAGGACCGTTCGACCGACAACGTGACGATCATGACGGCTCCCGAGGCCTTCGACAAGTGGAGCGACGCTGACGCGATCAACGCGGGCATGGGTAGCAACGTCACCCAGGCCGACGAGATCGCACAGCAGGACTACGTAGTCGTCCAGATTGAGGCCTCTGGCCTCGAGGGCTACTACGAGAGCCTGGGCGAAACCAAGACTCCTTTCCTTAGCGCCGATGCAGGAGCAACGAACCTGCTGGTCGAGGAGGCGAATCCCGGTGCGAACTCGAACGCCAACTCGATAGACTGGACCTCTGCGGACATGGACGAGGAGTACGGAGTTGTTGCTGACGCAGACAACAACACGTACTACGTCGCCATCAACACGGAGAACAAGGCTAACGGTGACGATGCCTTCGACTTCGAGCAGGACACTGAGTACACGGCAGAGTTCTCGGTCTACGACAAGAATGCCGGTGACAGCGACAACGACGACAACGTACTCAACTTCCACGATGACGACGAAGACGAGACGGTCTCCTCGAACTTCGACGTCGTCGCTGGCGAGACCAACTTCGACCTGAACGAGGACGACCTCGTTCTCGTCGAAGCCGCTGACAATCAGACCGTCTCCGGGACGACCAACTGGGCGCCCGGTAGCGAGCTGACCCTCAGCATCGAGTCCGACGACTCGACGAGCCCGTTCCTGACGCGGCCAGACGCGGAAGTCCAGCCCGACGGAACGTTCGAGGCGAACGCTGACTTCAGCGACCTCAGCGAAGGTACGAACCTGACCATCACGCTCGACCACCTGAGCGAGAACTTCGACGAGGACGGTCAGGTCGTTGCGCAGGTCTCCGAGGAAACTGAGACGGCAACGCCGACTGAGACGACTGAGACGGCCACCGAAGAGCCG